>CAZHPG010000001.1:0-20852 GCA_964534055.1 uncultured Muribaculaceae bacterium
CTGGGTTTTACCGGTCCCGGGGGGTGCCAAACAAAGGGTGGACAGCGTTTCTTTCATCATCAGTGGCTTTTTATTCCAATACCCCAAAACCATCATAAAGCCATCTATCAGACCCATTTTTTTAATATCATCATCGTTAGCCTTGCGCGATGATTCTTCTTTCAGTGTGTCTTTGCCGAATGGATTAAACTCTTTCAATAATGTGTCATCCGTTAAAATAAAATATATCGTAATTGGCAACAATGGCGTAATAGCCGCAACATCCGTCTGGGTTACGGCGCGTGTCAGCCATTCTGGAATTTCTGAAAAAACGGATAATCCAACGCTGTATACAAAGTTTGTAAAATAGACGCCTATCCATTTTGCGGATGCTGGCGACCAACCATATCGCCATAAATGTTCAATCGGGAAACTTAAAATAAATACAAAAAAGCATGCTAGCCATACGATAACTTTGTATCGTATATTCCAGAACAAACGGCCAATGGGTGCCTTTTCGTGGTCCTTGTAGGCCGACGAGTCAAATATCTTCAGCCCCTTGCCCTTACCCGAAAATGATAAAATGTTGAATTTTTCCGCCATCGGATATATTATATCAAAAAAATTGGTGTTTGATAATGCAAAACTTGCCCAGAATTTTTATAAACGAAAAATTGGAAATCGGAAAACAAATCCCGTTGTCGCACGACCATGCCCACTATTTGACGCGCGTTATGCGTGTATCCCCGGGGGCAGACGATATTGAATTTTTGATTTTTAATGATGGTGTGGAATTCGGCGCAAAAATTGTTCAGGACAAATCTATAACTTATGCCTTGTGCCTTGTGCCTTCTGACCATACAGACCCCAGCAATAAAATCGTATTTTGCTTTGCCCCGATAAAGCAATCCAGAATGGAAGAGATGTTAAATGCAGCAACACAAATGGGGGTTGCTGTATTACAACCAGTTATAACCGAGCGCACGACCGAGCGTTTTCCAAAATGGCAACGTATAGAAAAAATTATTATCGAAGCGTCCGAACAATCCGGCCGTAACAGCATTCCAAAACTTTTGCCCCCTAAAAAATTCAATGAATTTTTAAAGGATGCAGGAAGAAGGATGAATGATGAAACATTAATTTTTGCGGACGAACGATTTGCCCACACAGACAAGACAATTTCATCCATCACCCTTCATCCTTCATCCATTTTTATTGGGCCCGAAGGCGGATTTTCTGTGGATGAATTTACCGCATTGGACGAGGCTGGCGCTGTTGGAATTTCTTTGGGGAAAACAATTTTACGCGCGGAAACCGCTGCGGTCGCCGCACTTGCTAAAATAATGAGCAATTAGCAATTACTCTTTGCTATTTGCTCATTGATTTTTTAATCCACCACATCTGACCGATTCCAAATATGTTGGAAATCGTCCAATACAAAACCAATCCCGCCGGCATCCATGCAAATAATGCAGTGAATATAACCGGCATCCACTTCATCATTTTTTGCGTCTGGGCCATTGGATCATTTGGGTCAGTATTTGTTGCCGCCGTTTGCATGCGCTGTTGCCACCACATGGTCGCGCCCATCAAAATCGGCAGAATAAAATATGGATCCATAACAGCCAAATCCTGCAACCATAAAAATCCTGCATGGCGAAGTGGAACAGCAATCAGTAACGCTTTATACAATGCAAAGAAAATTGGAATCTGCAACAGCATTGGCAGACACCCAGACATTGGCGATGTCTTGCTTTCTTTATACAACTTCATCATTTCGGCCTGCATACGAACTTTATCGTCCCCATAAAGCTTTTGTATACGTTGCATTTCTGGCTGCATTTTCTGCATCGCGGCCATGCCAACAAAAGACTTGCGCGTCAGCGGCCAAATTAAAATTCTGATACCAATCGTCAACAAAATGATAACCAAACCATAATTCAACACAAATCCGTAAAGCGCATTCAATGCCCATAAAAACGGACGCGACAAGAACCAGAACCAGCCATAATCAATCGTTCTATCTATACCAACAATAGACGCGGACGCATCTTTTAATATCGCCTGGGTTTTTGGTCCAGCAAACAAGTTAGTGGTCAAAGTTATTGTTTTTCCGGCCGGGACCTGAACAGCCGCAGCACTGGTTTCGGCCTGTAAACGACCATCCGATAAAGGTTTCATTTTTATTGTTTGGTCCGGCGAATCAACGCTGACTATGGACTGCCAGTATTGTTCTTCGAATCCAGCAAAACCGGCCGGCGTCGTCCAAGCATATGATTTTTTAGATATCGATTTCCATGATTCGCGTTCTATATTTTCATCAGCAAACGCAATACCGCCAGCCGAAACGCCCGCAGTATTTTTGACTGAATTTCTGACAATTCGCGCGTATGGGGAAACAGAAAAATCCCGTTTAGTATTGTTTTTTATTTCATCATGAATTGTAATTACATAATCTTTTACTTCTATCTTGCGGGCAAACTCAACACCATCTGCATTACGCCATTTCATATTGCTGCCATTGCCCCACACAGTGTCCATTGTCGGCGCAGCAGTGCCGCTGGCAAGAATTCCAACCTCGGCAAATTCCATATTTCCATTCAATAATTTAACTGGGTCAGTCCCATGAATTTTTTCAGGGAAACTGTTTAATGAAATTTCCGAAATGCGTAATCCTTGGACCTTTGCATTCAGTTTTCCCGAAGTTAAAACACGCGAAGGCAATTTGGAAATATTTTCTGATGAAATCGCAGATTCCGCTGCAATATTTTCCACCTTTTTATTCGGGGTCATCCATGCAGAAAACGCCCACCAAGCCAGCAAGAAAATGGCCATCCATGTCAAGAAACCTGTCAGTTTTGATTTCTTTTTATCTGTATTTTTTGACGAAAGCCAAGAATTAAAACCAGAATTATTATTATCTAAATATCGAACCATTATTTTTTTCCTTTTTTATTAAACACCCATCCAATTATCAACAAACATACCCCAATAAATATACTGATGTCCGCTGCGTTAAACGCCGGCCAATGCAATCCGCCAACATGAAAATCCAAGAAATCAATAACCGCGCCAAAGCGAATCCGGTCAATTAAATTTCCCATCGCCCCACCGATAATCAATGCAAACGCAGTGGTTTCCAATTTTGTATTTTTTCGCGCAAATAACTGATAACCCAAAAATCCGATAATTATACCGGTCAAGGTTATTATTGCCAACGGCGCCGATTCACCCAGCGCACGGAAAAGCGAAAAACTGGTGCCTGGATTCCAAGTAAATACCAAATTGAAAAATTCCGTCACATGCGACATCAAATACGGATACGGAACCAATTGGAATGCCGCGCCACCAACTGGAACGCCGCCCAAAATCATATAAAGTAATGCTCCCTTGGTCAATTGGTCAATAACGATAACCAACAGCATACAGCACACAGCATACAGCACAGACGATTTTTTCATAATATTATCCTTTCCGACGGGGGCATTATAGCGAAAAATACCCTTACTGCAATCAAAATGTCGCAGTTTGCTGGTATTCTAAATACTGATATTCAAAGCACGATAATTATCGCGGCGAAGTGTCTTTGTTAAATCCGATATTGTTTTTTCGCGCACGCCCAAAACTTCCAGAACCTCTTGCCCCAAAACAAAGCTGGATTCTATCGTTTCTGGCAGTGCCACTAATTTGCCTTCGCTGCGTAAATTTTCAGATTCTTGCATATTGCGAACGCGTGCGAACACATTTACATTCTGTGAAACGCTGCGCGCTGCGCGGATTGTTCTTTTTGCAACTGCCGCATTGTTCAACGCAACAACTAATGCGCGTGTCCGCCGCGGGGCCAGTCCAATATCTTGTAACACATTCGCGCTGGTCGTATCACCGAAAAACACATTAAACCCAGCCTCTTTTCCAGACATTACTGCATCTATGTTGGAATCTATTGCTACATACGGAATCTTTTGCGATTCCAGCATTTGCGCAATTGTTTGACCCACGCGACCAAAGCCACAAATAACAACCTCTGGCTTTATAGTTGGCAAATCGTTTTTATCGACCCTGCCACCACTGAACAAACTGCTTTTAATCAATCTGTCATAAACTGCCATTAAAACGGGGGTCGTCATCATTGATATAATTATTATTGCGGTCAGAATTTCACCCTGCCATGTTGGAATTGCTTCTATACCGCTGGACTTCATTGTTTGCAGAATCAACAATCCAAACTCACCCCCCTGGGCCAAAACCAATGCGATAAAGAACGATTCACGATTTGAAATGTCGCGAACCCTGGCCACTATATAAATCGCCGCGAACTTTATAATAATCAGACTAATAACACCCAGTGAAACAACCCACCAATTTCGCAATAAGGCCTGAACATCAAGCCCAATCCCCAGCGCAATGAAAAAGAACGAAAGGAAAAGAATCTGATACGGCTGTATATCTGCCTGAACCTGGTGACGGAAAAGGGTTTCAGAAAACAACATCCCTGCCAAGAATGCACCCATCGCAGGTGGCAATCCCAGATAGCCAAAAACTACCGCCCACAGAACAATGTTCAGCAAAATTATAAGCAGAAAGGCCTCTTTGGATTTTAACCGCGTCACCACGCGCATCAATGGATTCAACAGCAATCGTCCGACAATCATAACGCCAAAAACCAATCCGGCCGACATAACCAAAAAGTCAATTATTTGACCGCCCAGATTAAAACTGTGACCTGCAAAAATCGGCAACATGGCCAACAACGGAATAGATAATAAATCTTGGAACAATAAAATAGAAAATGTCTGACGACCAACATTAGTCTGTAATTCATTACGATCCGCCAAAACCTGTAAATCACTGGAAGTGCTGGACATGGCCAGCATCAGTGAAACCATTATCGTGCCCATGATTGTCCACGTGGTCAATCCAAATAAAATCGGGAATAAAATTATGGCAACCATCATAACCTGGGCTGCGCCGAATCCGAATATATCGCGCCGCAGACTCCACAATCGTTTCATGTTTAATTCCAACCCAATAACGAACCATAAAAATGTTATTCCGATTTCACCCAAAAACGACCAGATATCGGATATCTGCCATAAATTTAATACAAAAGGGCCGGCAATAATTCCGGCCAACAGAAACGCTATCAAAGTTCCAACTCGAAACAGCCGCGCCAAAAATACCAATCCAAAAACAATCCCCAGGAATATAAAAATAGAAGTTGTCATAATTTCTCTCTCTTTGTTTCCCGACCAGATTTATACCACAATGTGTTCAGCAATTTCTACAAATTTTTCTGGTCCTAATTCTTCGGCCCGTTCGGTTCCAGATAATCCGAACTTTGCCCAATCAATACCCGGAATAATTCCGCGCAACATTTTTCGGCGCTGCCCAAAAAGTTTTGCCGTTATTCGTTCAATCTTTTCCAAATCTACATCTGAACGCTTTGGTATTATCTGAACAATTGCACTTTGCACTTTCGGTGCAGGGAAGAATGCAGTGTTTGGAACATTGAATAAAATTTTTGCGTCTGCAACCAGACTTGTTAAAACGGCTAATCTTCCATATTGTTTGCCGCCGGCTTTTGCAACTATCCTTTCTGCAACCTCGCGCTGGAACATCAAAACCATAGCCGTCGGTCCACGGCCGTCAGCCATCATCTTTAACCAGGCAATCAATAATTCAGTCCCAACATTATATGGAAGATTCGAACAAACCGCATAATCCATATTCATCCTTCTGCCTTCATCCTTCATCCATTTAATGGCGTCTGCGTAAATTACTTCCAGCCTGCCATTCGATGCGTCCGCTATGCGTTGCAAAATAGGTTCGGTTGCTTTATCTTTTTCAATCGCGATTACATGCGCCGCACCGCATTCCAATAATGCACGGGTCAAACCGCCCGGGCCGGGTCCAATTTCCACAACAGTGGTGCCATCAATTCCCGGCACATTACGCGCAATTTTTCGCGTCAAATTTAAATCAAATAAAAAATTCTGACCCAGTTGCTTTTTGGGTTCCAAGCCTGCATCTCGCATCATTTCAGAAACAGGGGAAAGATTTAATAATTTTTCATTCATATCTGTTTTCTTCCGCCAAATGCAATGCTTAATGTTCCGTTATCCAAATAATCAATGTCGCCGCCCAGTGGAACGCCAGATGCCAATTCGGAAAAAACAATACTGCCATCGCCGATTATCGACATAACATAATGCTGGGTTGTTTTACCTTCGAACGTATTGGGCAATGCAAAAATAATCTCGGTTATTTTTTCATTTTTAATTCGCGCAGGCAAATTCGACAGATTCAAATCTTCGGGCGTCATACCCGCTGCGCCAGACAACAATCCCCCAATGATATGATAGCGTCCATGAAAAACTTCGGATTTTTCCAAAGTCCAAACATCACCCAAATCGCGAACTATGCACAACTTTCCATTGGCGCGCGCCGGATCATTGCAGAAATCGCACACATTATCAGTCAGACACCCGCATACCGGACACGGATGAATTTTTTCCGCTGCGTCATTCAACGCCGCCGCCAATGCAGACGCGCGACCTGTCTTGTCTTGCAGCAACGCCAGAACTATGCGTTGCCCTGCCCGCGTTCCAACACGGGGCAACTTTGCAAATTGTTTAATAAGTTTTTCTATTTTCGGATTCATCTTAGCGAAACACAAAGCAATCTATTGAATGCGATTTTGCAGACGCGCACGCACTTTGCGCCGCGCTTTCTGACATATTTGTTGCACGAACACGGAACATTCCATTGGGCGCAGTTTCTATGTCTGATTTTAAACCTATGGCCTTGAATACCTTTGCTATCTGGGCCCCCGCCGCAGATGATGATGCGAATGCCCCGAATTGCACCCCTGAATTTCCGCTTTTGAACGAACTGGTTTGGCTGCTGGCCGGCTTTGCAATTTTCTTTTCGGATTTTTCAATAACAGGTTCGGCAATTATTTTCACACCGGAACTTTTTACGCCCAATAAACCAAACCCCTTATCCAACATTCTGGCCGCGACATTCGCACGAACATCCTTATTCTGCGCACCCAAAACAACCGCCATAACATGCCGGCCATCGCGCAATGCCGTTGCCACCAAAGAATATTTTGATTTATTTGTGTACCCCGTTTTCATACCGTCACACCCCGGATATACGGCCAGCAAACGATTTCCGTTCGTATATGTTTGCCCGTTATATGTCCAACTTTTAATTCCAAAGTATTTCCAATACTGCGGGAAATGCTTGTAAACCGCCATTGACAGCAGCGCAATATCGCGCGCGCTGGATGAATGATCATCATCGGGCAAACCAGATGAATTTTCAAAATTAGTTTTCGACAGACCAATTTCAGTTGCGACCTGGGTCATCAAGGACGCAAAATTACCCTCTTTCCCGCCTTTCAGATTTTCGGCCAAGACACGCGCAACATCATTGGCGCTGTGCACCGCCAATGCCTTTATCGCATCTTCCACTTTTATCTTGCTGCCCGCGGTCAACCCCAGTTTTACCGGCGCCGCACTCGCCGCGCTTTGCGAAACAATTAAATAGTCATCCAGTTTTAATCGCGAATGTTCCAATGCGTCAAAGGTCAAATAAAGCGTCATAATTTTTGTTAAAGACGCCGGATAATTCATATCATTCATATTTTCTGAATACAAAACCCGACCAGAATCCATATCTGCAACCAAAACCGCGTTATACTCGGCGCTTTGCGCCGATAAGGCATAAAGCATAAGGCATAGGGCACAGATAGTGGATACAAATAATTTTTTCATAGATGACAGAATACAAAAAATACCCACATCGGGTCAATATAATAAAAAATGCCGCGCAATCGCGCGGCATTTCCCACAGGGGTATATGATTATTAATTATCTTCCTGAATTCCCATTATTTGGCACATTCATATTTTTACTGGGCTTTTTAATTTCTTTCCAATCATTATCATAATAATCGTCTGGATAATTAAACATATCGTTCAATCCAAAATATCTTACTAACCAGCCATATTCAGTTTTAGTATTGATGCGTACTTGCCCGCCGCCAAATAACATTATATCAAAATTTGTCGTTTCAAGTCGGTTTTTGCCCTCATCATTAAATTCGGCATTGTCCAAGAAATCCGATGGCAAAACCTGTTTCAGATATGCTTTTAATTTTGCCAGTTTCATTTTACCAACAAAATTCAATTTTAATTTATCCACACCAAGTTTATTTAATACTTTATCAACCTGACTTTCAGAAACGACCGGGGTTTCTTTTTTATTTTCTTTTTCCGGTTTCTTTCCGGTTTTTTCTTTATTTTCTTTTTTTTCTAACTTGGCAACTGCAGTTTGCGCATCTTCTATTTGTTTTTCCAAATTGGAAATTTCTTTTATATCTTTAGATTTGCCGTTTTGTTTAAGTGCTTTATCCAGCTGTTTCCGTGCATTTTGAATTTCTTGCTGCGCATCTTTTTCTTCACGCGTTTTACTTACATGATTTTTCAAATTTGTCACGGCCGGAATTCTATCCGCCAACATTCCAAACATACCCAGCGCTGGCAAATACCATTTGCTGTCAGTTCCTGGAACTTTTATCTCTTTGGTTCCCGTAACGGTTTCTTGATATGTATAACTTTCGGTTTTTGCTTCAAATGCAGAATTAGAACCATCAGCATAGGTTTCCATAACAGGCATATTATCAGGGCGAACCACAGGCATTTCGCCAACTTGGTTATGCTCTGAAATAAGTGGGGCGACCTCTTTATAAGCGTTAAAGAAATCATTATTAACTTCGCCGGATTTCAACGAATTGATACTTTCCATATCAACGCCGTATTTATCGGCCCACGCCTGTGTCATAACAGTATGATGTCCACCACTGTTTATTGTCCCATTTTCAGATGACCACAATGTCATATTATCATTGGTTCTCATGCCTGCATCACCAGCCAAAACCCACGCTGCATTAGCATCTATATTGGCACCTGGATTTGCCGCATTATACGCCGCAACAGATGCCTTGAAATCATCCGTTATTCCCCATTGATTGGCTATATTTTCTATTCTGGCAGCGGCATCATTTGTTAATCCGATATAATCGCGCGTTCCAGTTTTATTTATTATTTCATCTGCCGTCCCTGCTGTTTTAGATTCAGGTTTCCCAGGAGTATAAAAGTTTGTATCAAACAGCGCATTTGCCGCTAATTTCCCAGCAAATCCCGCTGCAAAAACGGCCAAGAAACTGCCGCCACCAATTAAATTCGCCTGCCATTTTTTCTTACCCGCTTCAATAGCATCTTTTCTGTTTTTTCCAGCCGCGGCGGCGCCACCCCAAGTAATTGCCGCGCCACCAAGCAATGTTGCCACGCCAGTATAACCCGTCATAGCGGCGCCAAATGCACAGCCCGACAAAAGTGTTGGCCCAATGGCATTACGCAAATTTGCATCATTCATCATCGCGGAAAATCCGGTCGGTAAATCTTGGGCTTTTTGATATCTGCGCCATTTACGAATTTGCACACCAACAGACACCAGCCCCATCGTAATACCCAAACCGCCAGCGACCGCAGCGCGAACGCCACCAACGCCCGTGGCCATTTCTGCAATGTGTCCTGTTGCTGTTATGCCAAAGCTGACCAATGCCGCGCTTGCTGCATTTTTACCAATTCTGGCACCAATAGATGTTGGTTTCTGTTCGCCTATTTTTGCGGCAGATTCTGGATTTTCCTGTTTGTCAGATCTATTTCTTATATTTTCCAATTTGTGATTTGCCAAATACAATTTCATACGTGCATTTTTAATGGCATCTGATTCATTATCATCCGCAAGGCCATTACGTTTGGCATCCAACTGATTGCGCAAGTTTTCTAATTTTTGACGTGCCAGTTTCAGTTCTGGGGATTCTTCTTCAACAGATTCTTCTTCTGGTTCAGCCCTATATTCATCAATATACGGCTGGATTATATCATCTGTTATCTGTTGCGCTACTTTTGGGGAATCTTCTTTTATTTCATTTACGAAATTTGCCGCCTCGATAACATCAGCATTGTTTGAATCTTCTATAATTTCTTCGGTAATTACATTGTCCAACTTTTCATCGGAAAGATCTTTTTTGACACCTTCTTGTATTTCAGTTTCAGACTTGCCGGCATGCGCAATATCATTTGCATTTTTGATTGTCATCAGCAATTTGAATCTGGTTTTTAATGCATCCTTTACTGCAGCATGTATGTCGTCCTGATATAAAAATCCATCATTTGCACTGAACTCTCTTAAAACTGAATTTTTTGCATTTTGAATAACCTTGTTAAATGCTTTTTTCGCTGCTTGTGCGCCTTTTTGAAAGTTTGACGTATAACGACTAAAATCATGCAGTTCAAATGTTCCATCGTCATGTCTTTCTACAAGTTCATAATCCAATTCTGGTATAACGTCATAACCGGTTGCGACTTCTAACTTAACATCTTTTAAATCACGCAATAAATCCTGGGAAAACTCAAAATTGTCCAGAATTTCTTTGATTTGGGAATATATGTTTGGTGTGATTTTAACAGTTTCAGGCTTATTACTAAATTCATAACCAGAATCAGACTGCTCTTGTTTGAATTTGCCAGCATTCACAGGGTTTAACATACTGGACAACAAGTTTGCAACCGCTGCATTTTTTATTTTTTTATTTGCGGCAATAACTATTGGGTCAGATTGTTCCAACTCTAATACCTTGTCATAGGCTTTATTTCCGGCCTCGGTCAATTTACCGCGTTCATCCGTCATAAATTCCAGTATCAAATCAGCAACAGCATTTCGTGTATCTGCATTATTGGGAGCAAGCTCTATTTTGCCTTTTATAAATTTATTCAAACTTGAAATTGCGGCCTTTTTCATATCCGCTTTGCGCCCGGGCTTTGCAGATTTATATTCTGCAATAAAACGTTCAGCTTCTTTAAACGCATCGTATTGATTTGCCATTATTTTCCCTCTTTAGTTTATAAAACACACCAACCCTATGCATGTTTTAACAATTATGGGGGTATTATAATCCAAAAAAGGGTATTTGTCAACTTATAATGAATTATACTTCCAAATCGCGCAATGAAATTTTATCCCCATCGACAATGACCATCTTGCCGCCGGAAATTCCAAATCTGCGCGCAACGGATGGGGCGTCTTTTTCCCCAAATAATTTGGTATCAAAAATTGGGTAAACCCCGCGTGAGATACACAATTGATTCGCATCCACGGCGTCGTTAAAAACACCAATAATTGGAACATCTGGCTTTCTGCATGAAATTTGGGTTACTACATCGGTTCCCGAATCAAACACTATGATTGCTTCTGCCTTGTTTAAGTAAGCCATAGATGCCACGCTGCGCGACCAATCATTTTCCGGTATATTTTCAATCTTTGACCAATCATTTCCATTTTCAAAAACGTCTGTATCCGCATTTGTAACAATCTTTGTCATTGTTTCAACAACGTTTAATGGATTGTCGCTGATGGTTGTTTCTTCGGATGTCATAACGCAGTCCGCACGCAAATACGATGTCAGCGCCACATCTGAAATTTCTGCACGCAGCGGAAATTGCGAGTGCACCATACTGCCCAGCATTTGGGTTGCGACTATTACGGGCTTGTTCATTTTGCGACACATGCGGATTGTCATACGCTGCAATGCAGGCAGTTTTTCAAATGGAACCTCGACCGCCAAATCACCGCGTGCGAACATTATCGCATCTGAAATTTGTATGATTTCTTCCAGTTTTTCCAATGCCTGGGGGCGTTCTATTTTCGAAATAATTTTTATTGGTTTATCCGAGCGTGCCGTTATAAAGTCGCGAACCTCTGACACATCTTCGGGACGCTGAACAAAAGAAATCGCCACAAAGTCTGGATGTTTTGTCAGAACGTATTCCAAATCTGCCCGATCTTTTGGCGTCAAAACACTGGTTTCAATTTCCGTATCAGGAATATTAAACCCGCGTCGCGACCATATTTCATTGCCGCGCTTTACAATTGTTGTAACTTTCCCAGTTTCAGAATCTGAAACCTCCAGCTCAATCTTTCCATCGTTCAGTAAAACCCTATCGCCAACTTTTAACGAATTCAGAACATCGTTGTCCGGCAGAAATACACGCGTTCCATCGCCGCGCTCTGGATTGTTATCTAACACGAATTCCTGGCCCATTTTTAACGGATACCGATTTTCGGTTTGGAAATCGCCAATACGATGCTTTGGCCCCTGCAGATCCGCAATGACGGCCACAGGACGATTTAATTCGGCCGATATTTTGCGAATTAAATCAATTTTTTGTCCCTGAACATCCCCTGTATCATGGGAAAAGTTCAACCGGCATGCATTCACGCCGCATTCTATCATTGCCTTTAATGTATCATAATTTTCACTGGCTGGCCCGATAGAAGCGATAATTTTTGTAAGTTTTGTCATAAAAATACCTTTGTTTAAAGCGGCGGAAGAGACGGCTTCCCCGCGGATTGTTTTTCTTGCTTTTTGCGATTGCAATGATAACATATCCGAACGAATATACAAGGGAGATTTTATGCCAAAAGAAAATCATGGACAATTAGATAACAAGCAATTGATGAGCATTATTGAACGTATTGAAAAATTGAACGAAGAAACCGCTGGCATCGCCGCAGATATCAAAGAAGTTTATACCGAGGCTAAATCCGCGGGCTATGATCCAAAATACATTCGCCAAATGATTCGTTTGCGCAAATTGGATCCAGATGAATTGGATGAAGCAGACGAGCTGACCAAAATGTATCGCAGCGCTTTGGGTCTGTAATAAACTTGAATAAAGATGTCAGATAACTCTGACATCTATTTTTTATCTATGAAAAAATTCACCAGAAACATTGAAGATTTTGTTTGCACTAATTGTGGCACATCTGTTCATGGGAATGGATACACTAATCACTGCCCAAATTGTCTTTGGTCGCAGTGCGTTGATATAAATCCTGGCGATCGTGCGTCCAGTTGCGGCGGTGCGATGCGTCCCATTGGGATTGAAACAGTGGGCGACAAATTTATCATCATTCATAAATGCGAAAAATGCGGAAAAATTGCACGTTGTAAATCCGCCCCTGATGATAATCATGATGCAATTATATCTTGTTCTCAAAATCCGGAATTTTTATTCGGAAAAAAGTTTTAATTTATAGATTTTTCATCCGTTATTTACTAGGATTTTGCTCAGGATGAATTTTACGTTCAGTCTTTTTGCTTTCTGCACGGGAATTGCAATTTATTTCGCATTGCCGTTCGAACCCGCAATCACACTTCCTTTGCTGATTGCGATTTTATGCGCGGCAAATTTTGTTATGTTTCGTAAAAAATCAATCGCGCCAGTATTTGCATTTTTATTTGGATTCTTTTATTGCGCGGCATTTGTCCGCATTATTGATATCCCTGAACTTACAACCCCAAAACGCGATATTGAAATTTCCGGGGTCGTGAAAAATATAGACTATATGCCGGACAAAGCGCGAGTGTTTATACGGGACATGGACAACGGCGCGATTTATCGATTGTCCATAAAAATGGATAATACCATCCCCAGTATCGGCGATGAAATATCGGCTACCGCAACGCTTATCCCGCCCAGTCCCGCGGATACGCCAAACGGATTTGACGCGGCCGAGTGGGCATACTTTGATGGCATTACCGCAACTGGATACATATCCGAATTAAAAATAAATAATAATATAAAGCCATCTGGTATTAAAACTTTTCGCGATTATCTGCACAACCGACAGGATTCCAAACTTTTTGACACGCTTGTTCTGGGATATAAACACACATTGACTGATACTGAAACAAATGCCTGGAAAGCAGCCGGTGTTTCACATGTTTTCTCGATCAGTGGATTTCACATGACACTGGTCGGTGGATGGCTGTTTGCGTTATTTTATTTTTTATTCAGATTAATTCCATGGGTAACAAAAAGAACATCCGCGCGTTATCCCGCAATGATTTGTTCCTTTGTTGGGTTATTGTTTTATCTGTTTTTATCCGGCGCGGATGTTGCAACCCAGCGGGCATTTTTAACCACTGGTTTAATGTTTGCAGCACTTATAATGGGTCGAAATGTTTTCACTATGCGTAATGCCGCACTGGTATTTGCCGCACTGCTGATAACAAATCCGCATTATTTGGTCCAGCCCGGATTTCAACTTTCATTCGCCGCTATTTTTGGATTAGTGTGGTTTTTCGCTGACACGAAATATGAAAAGATTTCATTGCCCGGAAAAATATTGCGCGCAATAAAAATTATGATTTTAACGACAATTATCGCAACCATTTTCACAATGCCCTTTATCGCATACCATTTTCATACGATTCAGATTTACAGCCTGTTGGGTAATTTGCTTTGTCTGCCAATTTTTTCACTTTTGATAATGCCGCTGACTATGCTGGGACTGACATCATACGCAAACGCTGTTTATAATTGGACACTGGGGTTGGCAAAATGGATTGCAACATTGCCATATGCCCAAATACAAATCCCCAATGTATCAACAGCCGCTTTGATTTTTATGGTTATTGGGCTGATTTGCCTGATTATGATTAAAAACAAGAAAATCAAATTTTCACTGTTCGCAATGTTATATCTGCTGGCGGTGATTTTAACAATAACGAAACCAAAACCGATTTTTTATGCCAGCGTAGATCATGAACTTATCGCGGTGGTGCAAAATGGCCAACTGCATTTTAACAGAAATAAATCCAGCAATAATTACTTTGCCTTTGACGCGTGGAAACAAAATAATTCCGAAAAAACCGGAACCCCGAACAAGCGCATAAAATGCGACAAAGGTCTGTGTATAATCAAAACTGAAAAATGGTCACTGGCATACACACAAAAATTCAAGCCGCTGTTAAATGGAATTGGCAAAATGTGCGCGGAAAATGATTTTATTGTTTCATATCTGAATATAACCGCCGATAAAAACTGCCATGCAAAAATTCTGCATGGGGGATTGATGATTTACAAAAGCGGACGCGTGGAATATATACCGGCTAATCGTTGGTGGCATATTCGGCCGAAATAAAATAAAGACCAAATGCTGGCGCCGTAGCCCCAGCCGCGCTGCGATTTTTCGTAGCGAATATTTCATCAATATCCAGCGGCTTTCCCAAACCAATTTCAATCAATGTCCCAACCATGTTTCGAACCTGGTGGTGCAAGAAAGACCGCGCCGAAAAATCAAAGAAAATAAAATCTTTATCTGTTGTTATTTTGATTTCATCCAATGTTTTTATCGGACTTTTGGCCTGGCATTCTGATGCACGAAAACTGGTAAAATCGTGATTACCAATCAGCTTTTCCGCCGCGGCGCGCATGGCCGCAATATCTAACTTTTGCGGTATCCACCAAACTCGATTTTTATCCAGTGCGGGTTTCGCGGCGCGATTCAAAACAATATATCTGTAATTACGGAGAATACATGAAAATCTGGCGTTAAATTCATCCGAAACGGACACACAATCCAAAACAGAAACTGGCGAATCATTCAGATAGAAATTTAACGCGCGTTTTATTGTTTCGGGATTTGATTCTGGCAAATCCGCGTGCGCAATCATTGCATACGCATGCACACCCGCGTCCGTGCGACCAGCCGCAATAACATCGGCATCCATTTGGCAAAAGCTTTTTATCGCATCTTGAACCAATGATTGCACGGATGGCCCCTGGGCGTTTTCCTGCCAGCCAATCAAATCCGTCCCATCATATTCAAGAATCAGTTTATATCTTTTCATTTCCCAAATTCTATTTTTTCACCGCGCAGGCCATTAACAAAATCTTTCCAGCCCATTGGCTTTTTACCAGCCGGCTGAATACGAATGATTTCCAATTTACCATCCGCAATTTTTGTTTCCAAAATCTTAACATCAATGCCGTTTATTTTTGTGCGACCACCGATTGATCGAATCTGGTCGTGAATTTGTTTTGGCGATTTTGACCAATCAATAATTTCATCTGTGCCATTAAATTTGCGTGTCCAACTGGGCTGACCCGATTGCTGAGTGGGTATATATTTTTCGGGCGCACGCAAATATTCCAAAACCATTTCGGCCGCAATTTTTGAAATCTGTGATTCTGTATCCGCCAATGTGTCATTTTCGCCAATCATAAATTTTTGACGCATTAATACATCGCCGGTATCCACTTCGGCGGCTAAGTTCATCAAACAAACTGCGCTTTCACTATCGCCATTATAAATCGCGCTGATAATTGGTGATGGGCCACGATACTTTGGCAAATCACTGGGATGAATATTTATGCATTTCGCAAAGCTTAAAACATTTTCCCGTAAAATAACCCCATATGAAGCAATCAAAATATAATCAATTTCGGATTTTAATTTCTGAATTTCATCCAAACCAAAATCATTTATATTTGTATAAACTTTTATCCCGCGGGATTCTGCCCAAACATGCACGGGGGATTTGGTTATAATTTTATTACGTCCGGCTGGCTTTGGCGCACGAGTAAATACCGCCATGATTTCATGGGTATCTGCAACCTTATCGAAAATCGGGACAACAAAATCCGATGTCCCCATTAAAATTATTTTCATATTTTATCCGCGTTGGTTTGTCATGAAATATAAAAACATTTCAACGTTTTCTTTCGCCAACTTGGCATTTATAATTTGTTTTTTAATAAAGTTTTGGAACATAAAAACATTATCATTGGTAATATCAGGGAATAGTTTTGTAACCTTTTTCTTTACCTCATTATCTATATAAAAATCTTTGGGGAATTGGACCTGTTTATAATCTAAATTTATGATTTTAGAAAACACGTCTGGATAACGTTCATCTTCTTCCCTTACAAATTTATAATTTCCAATTTTAATTACATCGTCAAATCTTTCTAAAGCAATACCATACTCTCGTTTTTTCTTTTCCCCGATAGATTCAATTTCATAAAATCCGGATAAATCTTTTTTATCAATTTTTGGCGGCTTGCCATCCAAAGTTTTTATATCAATTTTTTCGTTTTCACCATTGACGCCCTTGTTAATTATTACCAGACATACTCTTGTGTCTGTCGCAATTACGTATTGGTTATTATCTTTATTGATAATATAAACCCCCTGCATATAACTTCGCAATACATCTTTACTTACAAAAGGATAGGCAAATTTTATCTGCCACAGATTGACTTTCATACATTTTTCCTTTTCCGAATTTTGCGCATTACAATTTCACGCCGCACAGGGGAAAGATAATCAATAAACAAAATCCCATCCAAGTGATCCAATTCATGCTGGACAATTCTTGCCACAAACCCAGAAAATTCTTTTGTTTGCTTTTCGCCTTTTTCATCCGTCCATTCAGCAACCACTGATTCGGGTCGTTCGACATCCGCATAAACCGGCAAATCATCTGGGCCCAATACTGACAAGCAACCTTCTTCTATGACACACAGTTTTTCAGATTTTGATAAAATCTTCGGATTTATCATCTTATGAACTATGCCGGGATCTTTGCGATTTTTGACCTCTTTCATAACGATAAAGCGACGCGCAATACCAACCTGGGGCGCAGCCAGACCAACGCCATGCTGATCCTCCATCATATTAACCATTTCGTCCATAATGTCGACAAATTTGGATGCGTCATCAACAGGTGCGCATTTTTCACGCAAAATCAAGTCGCCGCAAAGTTTCATTTGTAATTTGTCTTTCATTATTTATAATGTTAGCAAAGGAAATCCAAATGGCAATCATTTTTGTATTACTGGGAATAATTATTATTTTACTGGTCGTTTTAATGTTTCAAAAGCGCCCTGTGGACTTATCGTCTCTGCGCGAAGACAATGTCCGCCTGCGCGAGCGCATATCTGAACGGCTGAACGCACTGGCGCAAAATGCGGCAGATTTGAAAAATATCAGTGGGGATATCGCAAATTTCAAAAATATCCTGATGGGGTCCAAGCAGGCGCGCGGCAGCTTTGGCGAACGCCAATTGGAAGACTTGGTCGCCGATATTATGCCGCCCGAATCTTACGCTTTCCAGCAAACGCTTGAAAATGGGGTTCGCCCAGATTGTATAATTCGTTTGCCATATCCGCCAGGGGACATGATTATAGACAGCAAATTTCCACTGGAAGGATACGCAAAATACATTGACACCCCAGATGACGGAACCCGCAAAATTTTTGAATTATCGGTTCGTACCCACATTGATGCCATTGCATCAAAATATATAATTTCTGGCAAAACCGCAGAAAGCGCGATGATGTTTATCGCATCCGAATCTATATTTGAAACATTGCATCGGGAATTCCCGGGGGTGGTTGATTATGCCGCACGGAAAAAGGTCTTTATTGTGTCGCCTGCAACATTATGGGCATCATTAAATACAATCCGCGCCGTTTTGTCCGATATAAAAATTAAACGCGTTGCCGCCCAGATAAAGAAAGAATTGGATTTATTATTGATGGATTTATCGCGTTTATCCGAACGCGCCGCACGTGTTGAAAATCACTTTAAAATGGCTGAAAATGATATAGAAGATTTGCAAGTATCCATCCGCAAAATCACACCGCGCGCAGAAAAATTAAAAGAATTGGAATTCGGCGAATAAAAATTAAACCCGCCGATTCCCAGTCTTGGAATCAATCCAAATTTGTTCTTTCGCCATTTCCATCAAAGGCATATCGCCATAACTGTCGCCATAGCTGCGTAAAACAACCGGATGAATATTATTTTCTTTTGCCCATTTTTCCAATGCCGCAACCTTGCCCGAACCCCAGCATAAATTATTAAATTTCCATGGACGATGTTTTTGCATTTCGCTGCAAATAACCACATCAAATTTCATATCGTTTACAAGATGCGGTATTAAATAATCTGGTCCTGCTGATATTAGAATTACCTTTACATCTTTATTGCGACTTTCTGCCGCAACACATTTTGCCGCCCAGCCAAAGCGCCGTTTGCGATGATCCTTTATAAAACCTGGCACCAAACGCCGCACCATTTTTTCGGTGATAAAGCTGCGCATAATTCCCCGCCAAAGTTTTGCAATAGGACGATTACATAAATTTGTTTCCTTGTGGTCTAGCACCGACAATGTCGCCCCCAGCGCAATCGCAGGCAAAAACAACCACGGCCGCACACTGTGCACAAAACAATATTTCATAAATTCCGCATTAGAATCCGAAGCGCTGAGCGTTCCGTCAAAATCAAATACTACGACTTTTTGGTTTTTCTGCATTTTTCTTTTTCCTGGTTCTTTCCATAATCGTGAATATAGCCGGCGTTAAAAAGAAAGTCCAGAACAATGACGCCAGTATTCCGCCAATAATAACCGCGCCCATACTGGTTTTCATTCCATCAACAGACCACAATTGCGGCACCAGTCCAGCGACCACCGCTATCGTTGTCATTGCCAGCATTCGCTTTTTATCCACAAATTGATCCCACAGCGCTTTATTCGCAGGAACACCGCGATCTATATCTTCCAGCGTTGGTTCCAGCACCAAAATGTTTGTGCTGACGGCCAATCCAACCAACATAATCAATGCCAACATTGATGCAACATTGATTGTTGCGCCAGACAAAAACATTAAAACAAACACTCCGGAAAAACTGGTAAGTATTCCTGTCACAATCGTAAGCGGATGGGCCCATGAATTCAGTATCGCGGCCAAGCACATGAATGTAAGAATTGTTGCCAACAAAAATGCCGAACCAATTTCACCGGTTGTTTCAGATTGAATTTCACTCATTCCGCCAAAGGTCGCCTGGTATCCGGGCTTCCATTCAATTGTTTTTAATGCGGACTCTATCTTTGACTGCACCGGCCCGATTGTGCTTTTACCCAGATTTATATCTATCTCGGTTATGCGGTTTTTATCCAATCTGCGTATATCTGGTATCGCTTGCGACACCTGGACCCCGCCCAATTGCGACAAAGGCACCAGACCCTTTGCAGATGCAACAAACACGTTATTGAACATTTCCCGATTCTTGAAAGATTTCGAAAATTCCAAAATTATCGGGTATTCTTTTCCATCCTCTTTATATTTATAATCATCATTACCAAACAATGCTGTGCGCAACGCCATACCGGCCGAGGCATTTTTAATACCCCAAAAACTCATGTTATCCGAGCTGGGAATAAATTTTAATTCTTCGCCGGGCGCCTGTTGCGCGCGAACCGCACTTTGGATTTCAGGAATCTGATTCAATAAATTTATTACTTGGTCGGCATAATTCTCGCGCATTGCATCGTCTTCGCCACTAATGTTCATAACTATGTCAGACGAAAATCCCGCGTCGCCCATGGATTCCCCAGCGCGAATCTGAATTTCTGCGTCAGGAACTTCATAAAGTTTTTTTGCCATTTGCTGTGCAATTCTCTTGTCGGAAAGACGGCGTTCTGCACGTGGAACCAACTTTACCCGAACATTAATGTTCTGAAGTCCACGCTGACCTATTTTAATAGATGTCGATTTTACTTCCTTAAAGTCGTGCAACCTTTGTTCAATTTGCTGCGCGATTTGTTCAGATCTTGCAAAGTTGCTGCCCGCGGGCGCACGCGCCGTTATTGTGATTTCATTCGCATCAATAGGTGGTTGAAACTCGTTACCAACCCATCGCATCGGAATAAGCGTGATAACCAAAGCCGCCAACCCAATTCCGACAGCGCGCCACGGATGAAGCAATTGCCAATCATAGAAAGGACGAAACCATGCCAAGTTTACATTGGTCTTTTCTTTTTTAATTTTTGATTTTGGACGCGGACGTAAAATTTTTGCAATCATCATTGGCGTCAAAGTAAAAGAAAACACAGAAGACAACAGAACAAAATATACGACTGATAAACCGAACTGTTTCATAAAC
>CAZHPG010000002.1:0-17676 GCA_964534055.1 uncultured Muribaculaceae bacterium
TGCTCCGGACGCTCCAAGCCCCACTGCAGCACAGGCACCAAAAGTAACAATTGCACATACAGCCGCCCCAACAACTACTATTGAACCTATAACTATACCAGTGGCTGAACCACCTAGGGCATACCACGCATTCTCTGTCACAAGAAAAGTAAAATTCTTGGAATTTGGGTCATAATTTACTTTATCCATAACAATTGTTCTAACTTTTTTCCAATTTATGGATAACCCATCACCAACATTTACATCTTTCCATCCGTGTTCAAAATTAAAATTAAGGCATACACTTTCTATATTTAAAAAAATCGCATCTGCCACTATGTCATCCAATGTATATTTGGGGGTAATTTTATCTAAATTTTGATAAATTCCGCATGCTATAGCAGTTTCGCAATTTGCAGGTGCCGCACAAGAGTCTTTTGATGCAAAAACACTTTGCGTGCAAACGCACAAAATAACAGCAAATAAAATACAAAAACGACGAATTATCATTTTTTCCTACTATTTTGAATGGCCTTTATTAGTTTATCTAGCTTATCATTATTAGCACTATTAACACTGCTAGTATTAACACTGCTAGCATTAACTTCGGCATTCTCACATATACTCCATACACCATTTGTGCAAAGGCGGTTTCCGTCTGTTACACCATCGCCCATTTTGCATGGTTTCGTCTCGCCAGATGCGCCCGCTTCACCATTACTATCCTTTGGACATGCCCCAACATTCGGATCTGGCACGTTGCATTCCGCGTCTGAAACTGGCAACGAAACACCACTTTTTTCCGGGGTTTTCAGCTCCCATCCGCATTTCTCACTTTCAACCAGCGACCATGCCGGGAAGGGTTTTTCTACACCAAATTGCTTACCAATACAGGCCTGTTTTCTTAACACGGCATTATTGTTTTCCAGCTTTGTTGCATAATCATTATAGCATTCGTCTTTATATTGCAGACAATATGCACAGTGGTCCTGGGCTTTCAGTAATTCTTTCTTGCTTTTTTCCAGTGCTGCTTGCTGTTCGGCGATATCAGCCTCACGCTTGTAACGATTTTCATCTGATTCTATCTTTATCGGTTTATACGCCGAAGAATCTTTCCATGGTTCATATCCAGCCTTGTCATTTTCCATTCTTTGTGTAAAGGACAAATCCGCATAGGTTGTTGGGAACTTTGTAGCCTCTAACGCGACATCATCTGAACCATTTTCGCGTTGTAAATCACGCATTTCTTTTTGACGCGCATTACGATTTGTTTGCCAGTCTGGATCTTTTAATGCATACGGATTATTCAAAACCAATTCACTGGATGGCTTTTCTGTTGGAACATCCGCCACTGGAAAATCTGTTGGGAAACCGGTTCCCGCCGTGCTGTTATTTTTCATATAATCTTCGAACGCCGACTGGATATATCCGCTGCAGGCCGTGACATAATTATGTCCAGACATGCTTGACATTTGGATAATAATCGCGGGGCGAACATCGGAATAACTTAACCCCATACAATTATTTCGCTGGGCGCATTGCTGGGCAACCAAATCGTCCGCCACAGTGCGGCATTCACCAGCGTTCAATTCAGTACCCTGGGCATAAATCGGTTTTGGAAAGCGCTGATTATATGGGCTGTTAGAATTATAAAAAGGATTTGAAGAATAACTTTGCACATTCTGAATCTGACCATATTTAGACAATGGGAAATCAACAGCAAGCGCATTTTGCGCGCAAAATGCAGTGTGCAGGGCGCCAAGTGCAAATAAAGATACGCGAATTTTTTTCATTTCTCTCTGCATGATTATATCAGAAAGAGCAGGGCGGTCAAAGAACAAATTGCGCCGATAAAAAAGAACGGTGCAAAGGGAATAAATTTTTGCTTTTTCAACAATCCCCAAATTCCACCCAAAACACACGAAGCAATCAACGCAATCGCCAATCCAGAAACCCCCAGCCATATTCCACCGGCGGCCAATAACTTTACATCCCCAAAACCAATCGCTTCGGGGGATTTCTTCTTGAATGCCAGCCCCATAACAACCCCCAGTCCATACCCGACCGCGGCGGCAATAGTTGCTTCGCCAATTTCAAAAAACCACGGGAAAAACGATACAACCAACAAACCGATTAACATAAATGGGAACAGATACGCATCTGGAATTATATTTCGCCGCCAGTCAATAACGGACATCATTGCCGCGCAGAACGCCGCGACCAACAGCAAAATTACAAAAATTATTGTCATTTTTTCCCCTTGTTTTTCTTTTTTCAATTATGCTACAATTCAAAGAATAATAAAAGAGAATAATAATATGGCAGCTATTGGATGGACACCCGCAACTTTGAACAAAATGAAGGCATTGCTGGACAAGGGCATGAGTACTGCCGAAATCGGTAAAAAAATCGGCATGTCGAAAAATGCAGTCGTTGGGAAATTGAACCGACTGGGCTGGAACAGCAAATCTACGGCCAGTGCGACCAAAAAAGCACCCGCAAAGAAAGAAATTGTTATCAAGGTAAAAAACCCGAAAAAAACACCGGTAAAAAAGACGCCTGCGCAGATTGTAAAAGAAAAGAAAGTCGTGCCAGCGCCAAAGCCTGTGGCAAAGCCAGCGGAAAAATCCGAAAAAAATGGCAAAAAAAATCTGGTTGCGCATCAGCACATGATTCAACATGCGGTTGAACTGGCTATGCTGCGTCCCGACCAATGCCGTTGGCCAATCGGCAATCCTGATTCGGAAAATTTTCATTTCTGCGGTGAAAAAGTATTCCCGGGAAAACCTTATTGTTACGAGCATTGCCGTGCAGCGTATCAAATGCCACCTCCGAAAAAACAATAAAGGCCATGGCAAAAGAGAGAGAGAATTTTTCCAAAACAAACATTGCAACCGCGCCTGATTCCGGCGTGCCTGTGTTTTCTTTTAATGCATCAGAATCATCCGAAAAACTTGTTCCCGAGCGCTTTGACATTCATGGCAACCAGTTTACGGCTTTTTACGATTCAGCACACAGATTGATTTTCGTATTGGATGAAACGCGGACTGAAAATACTCCGAATGCTTTGCTGGTTATGGCGGACAAGCAGGGGCGCAAGTGGGACGATGTTTTGGGCAATGATTACAAAATGGATTTGGAAGAAATCCGCCCAAAGAAAAACAATAAATATCAAAAACTGGATATTGATTATCATGGATTGCCAATATATGGCCAATTGATTGCGGACTTTAAAACCGGAAACGATATGGTCAGCGCGCTGAATGCAATGAACGGCTTTCGTGCCGAGGTAGGACACCAAATTGCCCGGGCACGATTGAACGCCGCAATGCGGGAAATTGAAACGGCGACCGCAACAATCGAAAAGACAGAAGATGCAATCGCTAAATTGCACGCACAGATAAAGACATTAAAATCAAAACTGAGCAAAACGCGCAGTGAAATCGGAAAAAAACCAACGAAAGAATCTGCGGCAAAGATTTTGAAAATCCAGGCCCAGACTGACACCGCAACAGAAAAAGAAAAACGCGCAAAGGCACGATTGCGGCGGGCAAAAAAACGCTTGGAAGATGCGCAAAAAGATATGGACGCTGCACGCAAAGCGTTGGATGCGGCCGCGCCCAAACAAGAAAAAAAACCAAAGGAACCGGAAATGGCCGAAGAACCAAAACCCCTGTTTAATAAAGACCCTGAAATACTGGATAATAAAATCGCATTCCAGCCGATTGGTTTTGAAACACCATCATTTATTCCGCCAGAGCCTATCAATTATGATACGCCGATTTCAGAACCCAAACCCGTGGCAACCCCAGATGCGGCCACTTTACGCCCCCCAATGCAGATGGAGCCAATTGTTGTAGCACCAGTTGTGAATGCAACTATGCCGCTGACAGCGCCCGAACCGGTCAGGGAAATTCCAACTGTAATTCCACAGCCCGCACCAATACCTCAACAAACCATGCCCGCACCAATGGCCGAGCGTCCTTATTCGCCTGTAACCGGTCAAACTACCATGGTTACGCAACCCGTGATCGGCACAAAAAAACCAACAATGATTTATTATGTGCTGTTGATATTTTTGATAGGTCTTTCTGTTTTAACATTGTGGCTGTATCAATCGAAAATGGATAATTCAACTGCGCCAAATCTGACTGCGCCAAAGATGGCACAAACACAACCCGCACCAATGCCAGCCGCATCAGAATCCGCGTTCATAGATTCCGAACCGGTTGCCGCGCCACAACCACAGCCCGCGACACAGCCACAACCTGGGCCGATGCCTGAAATGGCGGAACCTGTTGCGTCAAATTTTGCGGAACAACCAGTGCCCGCGCCAACACCAGATTTCGCAGAACCAATTCCGGCACCAGACGTTCAGGAATCCGAACCAATGCAGACCGTTGAACCAGAAATGGCCGCGCCAAGTTATCCGGCCCCAGCACCTGAAAATAATATGGCAGCCCCCGTCCAAAACGATGCAGTTGTAAAAACTGGCGCAACTTCTTGCACCAGCGGAACCGCACCAGACGAAGATGGATGTTGCGCAGGCGAAAATCTGAAATGGATTGAAAGTTATAATGGTTATGGATGCTGCTCGCCCGCAGACGGCGAATGCTATCCCCCATTGAAATAAAAATGTAGATAAAAAAATCGCGCCGATGGCGCGATTTTTTATTTTCCAATTATATCTTTGGCTATCAGTTCGGCGGCGGGGCAGGTGCAGTGCCACATTTTATCCGCTTTGCTTAAATCGGCAATCATTTTTTCACGCGCCACTGGATTTTCCAGTTTACGAATTTCACGAATTATATTTTCAGCCGTAGCATCACGTCCCAATAATTCTGGGAATATTGTTTTATTCATCAGTATATTTACCAATGATGCCCATTTTATTTTCAGCAACATACGCGCCAAAAATTCGGTCAGTGGATTCATTTTATAAACAACGATTGTTGGTACATGCATAATCGCCAACTCGGCAGAAACCGTGCCGCTGGCGGCAATCGCAATATCCGAGTGAGCAAACAGTTCATACCGCTTAACCGCTGGAATCAAAGCAGGGCGCACCGACCAATTTTTAACTTCTTGTTCAATATATTTTTTAGTTGTTTCCACAACAGGTATAGAAAATTTATAACCATTTAATTTTTCCATAACTTGTTTAAACACTGGTAATAATTTTTTTACCTCAGACATTCTACTGCCGGGGATAAAAGTTATATTTTTTACTTCTGACTTTTGCCTTTTTACTTCTGCCTTTAATCCATCTGCTATTGGGTGCCCAACCGCAACAACCGGCAATCCATATTTTTCAAAATAAGGTTTTTCAAAATCAAAAAATGCATAAAGTTTATCAAAAATCTTTGCGAATTTTTTCGCACGTTTTTCACCCCACGCCCAAACCTGGGGCGCGACGACATGATAAAATTTGGTATTTATGCGCCCACGAACCTTTTTAACAACACGTTTTGCAAAGCCTGGGCTGTCAATTGTTAAAACTATATCAGGCCCGAATTTTATTATGGCATCTGCGGTTTCATTTATTCTGCGCGTCAGTGTTTTTGCATGCGCCAAAACCTCGAACAAACCCATTACCGCCAAATCAGAAATTGGAAAAATAGGGCGCAAGCCTGCGCTTGCCATATGTTGCCCACCGACACCAGCAAATTTAGTATCACGCGGCAGGGCGCGCATTATTTTTTCGCCCAACACGTCGCCAGAAACTTCACCAGCAATTATAAAAATTTTCAAGGGTTTCATTGTTTTGCCGAAACGCCACGTTGGGAACGGTTTTCTATAAAGTCTATTGCATCCATTGCATATTTATTATTTTTAACTTCTTTGCGAACGGATTTTAATCTTTCTGCTGATGTCATGCCTTCGTCAGTGTTCTTGGAAAAGAATGCTGCATAAACAGAATGTACCGCATGAAGATCTTCGGTTGTAAATCCATGACGCATCAGGCCGACTTTATTTATCGTTCTGTAAATGCCTGGGCGGCCTTCAAAAATAGAATAGGGAACAACATCTGTTGCGATACCAGTCATGCCACCAATAAAAGCATTACGGCCAATACGAACAAATTGATGAATTGCGCTGCATGCAGATACAATAACAAAATCTTCTATTTCAACGTGCCCGGCAATTTGAACAAGATTAGATAAAACAATACCATTGCCCAATTTACAATCGTGACCGATATGGGCATTTACCATAATTTGGCAATCATCCCCAATTTCTGTTCCATCACTTGCAGGGGTGCCCGAATGTATCGTTACATATTCACGAATACGATTTCTTTTCCCAATACGCAATCCGGTCATTGATTCTGCATCTTGATGTTTTAAATCCTGGCTCATTACGCCCAATACGGCAAAGGGGTATACGATAGTATCGTCACCAACTTCGGTATTGCCATCAATAACCACATGTGAAACCAGCTCTACGCGATCGCCCAGAACTACTTTTTCGCCAACTATACAAAACGGTCCGATTTTTACATCGGCACCCAGTTTTGCATTTGGATGAACTATTGCTGTTTCGTGAATCATAACGGCAGGGATTATACAGGCACTTGATTAAAATCTGTATTCAATAAATATAACCAATTATAACAATGTTTTAATTGCGCCCTTGGCATCGAATTTTGTTCTGCCGCGAACAAGAATTATCGCCGCGCAAACCATTGTCGGCATCGCAGCCAACAGTCCGAACAAACCCAATGATAAAATCCACATATCTTCGGACGAATTTTTTATCGCATTGGCGTCTTCTTGCGGACGATGCCGAATCGCTATGAATTCTTGGGCAATGACGACCACCGCCAGCGCGGCAAATGCCAGTGCGCTTTCCGTCAAGACAAACAAAACAAAGACCAGGATACAAAAACTGCGCGCCAACAACATCATTCGACGATACCAAGATTTGCGCAGCCAGCCGGTCGGTCGAACCAGACGCATCATTATGCTGCTTGTGCTGGCAACCAATGCGGCTATCAAAAAGAAAATATGGGCAACAGTAAGATGTCCCAATTGTCCAAATCGAAAGAACTCGGGCTGCATTACTAGCCCAAAAGTCAGCAATGTAATCAATCCTATCATCATCCAATTTGAATCCATCTGACGGCGATTACGCCAAATCATCAATCGGCCGGAATAAAACCCAAAAAGTGCCGCAATAAACTGAACCAGTATCGTCTGCCATGTTCCCCAAGCACACAATCCAATCAAGGCAGCAATAATTATTGGCGTTGCAATATCAATCTTTTTGCGCCATTTTTCTTTGGTTTTTATAAAATTGCTGGCTGGTGGAACCCGCCATCCCGCGAACAACGTCAATGCAAAAACACATACAGCGGTCAATGCGGAAATCCCCAATGAAACCCCGTCGCGCAAAGCATTAAAACTTTCATGAGTCAGCAACCATGCAGCAATAAAAACAATTCCCCAGGTTGCAATAATATTCATACGCTTTTTAGAATCAGGTAAGAAACGCGCAGAAATTTGCGGGGCAAAAAGCCAGAAAACCACAAAAATCGGCAGACAGAGCAGGGCGCTCCAAAAAAAATCAGGACTGCGCAAAGCAATGTTGTTAAAACTGCTGATTGCCGATTGAACGACCAAAGTTGGATCAAACATTATAAAGTTGCCTTTTTTATACGATGCTCTATTATAAATATGTATGAAGCAAAAACAAGACATTTTTACCGCACTGGGCGGGCGAGTGCAGATGGAACGCGGAAATTATAACATCACTTGTGATGCCGTGTGGCTGGCCGCATTCGCAGCAAGTGCAAAAATCAAAACCGCTTTGGATGCGGGAATCGGCACGGGTGGGGTATCACTTTGTCTGTTGGAACATAATCCTGATTTACAAATCACAGGTATCGATGTTTCACAGCAAATGTTGGATAGTTGCGCCAAAAACGCGGAAATAAATAAACAAAATATAGAATTAATTCGTGCAGACATTTTGGAATGGAAAACATCGCGGACATTTGATGCAGTTATCACCAATCCGCCATATTTCAAGGGCAGTGCGGCAAAGCATGGCGCACATCACAATACAGATTTAATCGCATGGACACGCGCATGCTTAAAGCGAATTCGACCACGCGGATATTTTTATGCCATAGTGGACAGCGCGGCAATCGGCGAAATAATCACAGCATGCACAGATGGTAAAGCCGGCGGAATAGAAATTCTGCCCTTGTTCGGGGCAAAAAAACACGAGGCCGAACGGGTCTTGATTTCCGCACGACTGGGCGTAAAAACCGGCGCAAAAATTCGTGCTGGGATGATGATGGACGATAAATCAGTATTAAAGGATGCCAATCCTATTTGACATTTGCATAAAAACATTATAAGTTCTGTGTGGGCGGACGAAGCAGGGCGCCAGCGGGTCAGAGGGAAACCAGCAGCCCAGTGCTTGATATCGGGTCGCCCATTCTTTTTTCTTGCACCAGAGTGAAAAATTTCCTATAAATAAAGCCATGGCAATGAATAAAAAATCTGTAGCAACAAACATGGTTGATGCCTATATCGGGCAGCGCATTCGTCTGCGCCGTAATATAATGGCCATAACCCAAAAAGAACTTGCGCAAAAATGCGGAATAACATTCCAACAGATTCAAAAATATGAAACCTCTGGTAACAGAATTTCGGTATCCAGATTATTTCAAATCGCAACCGCCTTGGAAACTCCCGTTGGATTCTTTTTTTCAGGCTTGACCCAGGAACATGCAAACTCTGATGAACCAATAAAAAGACTTCGTGTGGCCGAGCCATCAGAATCAGACGATCCAATGTCCAGTAACGAAACATTAAAGTTGATAAATTTGTATTGGAAACTGCCTAATAATGAAATGCGCAAACATATAATGGCATTGTTGCAAACCATGTGCGGTTAAATTTCCCCACCGACCTAATAAAGTCCCCATATATTATGTATAGTTTATAGAAAGTGCCGGCACGGCGCATAGGTTTGTTAAAATCTGATATAACCGCCCCATTTGTTTTTTTATCACTATTTGGGGGCAGTGGCATAATTTCAGGGTGGGGCTGTTCTTTTGATACACTAATTACAAAATAGTTTATCTTTATTACATTATTGGATTAGTAATATAGTTCTTATAAGTATATTTATATTATGTATTGTTTACACTCTGTGATGAATAGTTTTATGGGGGTGCTTTTCGGCACCCCCATAAAACTATTCATCTTAAACTATACATAATATGCATTATGCGCCTTTTATAACACGGCTATCGGCGCCCACCCCGTATATTTTAATTTATTGTCCCCAGCAGTCCCCTATGCCAAAATTTTCTTTTTTTGTGCATCAAACTCTTTCTGACTGATAATACCACGCTGCTTTAATTTATGCAGCCTTTCAATCTGCTGTGCTGTGTCCTGTGATTGTGCACCACATCCATCACACTTTTTTATCCAGTTCTCCGGCTTCCACACTATCGCCAGCACTAATGCTATCAGCCAGGTAACCCCAAAAATTATTCCACACCAAGAAAGAACGATAATTGTTGTCATTTCAGGACCATAAATCCCACGGCCACGCGCAATCATTATCGGAACCTGGATTAAAAACACCAAGGCAACTATACATAATACTGCTATTGCAAACATCAGAAAGTATACCATTTTCACACCTCTCCTTGATTAAGTTTTTATCAACCTAACTTATTTCCTGTAATCTGCGAACGCGGCGCTCTATTGCATCAAACGGCGTTTCTAAAAATTCTGATACGCACAGCATTGCAATTTCGGGATCGGTTTCATCTGCGGCCAGTGCCAAAACATTTATATCATCATCATGTCTGTCCGCGCGGGCCTGTTCTGGCCTTTCACATCTGGTAGCACGAATATGGCGATACCGATTCGCAGCAATCTGAACACCCCCACCAGTTCCACAAAGAACGATTCCACGAGAATCTTTATCAGTCAGCATTGCATCTGTTACGCGCTTTGTAACCTCTGGAAAATCAATCATTTCTTTTGGATTGTCCGTCCCAAGATTTTTAACATGATACCCTGCGGCGGACAACATTTCGGTCAAGTAAAGTTTTAAACCGACCCCGTGATGATCCGAAGAAATATAAATATTGCCATTAAACATCGCACTGTCCCCCTTTTCTGCAAACCAGTTTGCAATCCAGCCTGTTATTGTTTGTTATGTTCAATTTTTTATAGGACAAAACGCCTATCATTTCCGCATCAGAAAAAATGTTTGCCGTATCAACAGTCGCCGGGCCATCAATCATTCCATGCAAAAATAAGTTCTTGGCGACAACTTTGCCAATGACCCTGCCCCCACGCCCGATTACCAGCGTATCGGCCAAGACCTTGCCATTTACCTGACCATGAATCTGGACGATATTATCACCCTTGATATCGCCAATAATTTTGGCACCAGCGCCGACAATTGTCGGGCTTGTTTTCTCTTTAGAATTTGTAAACGCAAACATAGTCTATTCCCCCTTCACGAACGAGTAAGGATTAAAAGGCCGATCATTATATCGAACTTCATAGTGTAAATGCGGTCCAGTAGTGCGACCGGAATCCCCGCCCAAGCCGACCACATCATTGGCGCGCACGACATCGCCACGCTGGGTATTAAATCTGGAAAGATGCGCATACAACGTAGTAAATCCCATTCCATGATCAATTTCTACCACTTTGCCGTATCCGGTTTTATCACCCGCAAAAATAACCTTGCCCGGTGCAACTGCAAACAGCGGGGTTCCAATTTTTCCACCAAAATCAATTCCCGTATGGGGCTTTATCTTGCCATCCAATGGGTGTTCGCGCTCGCCGTATCTTGATGTTATCGGGGCACCTTTTGCGGGCGCACCAACTGGCAACATAACTGATGCACGCGTCAGGCCCTGCCATAATTCAAGTTTTTCGGCCAAGTCCTGATATTTCGGATCTATACTGTTGTCCAGATAAATTGGTGGTATCGCACTTCCCACAATACTGTTGTTTGTCGCCAACGCCTGATACGCCAAATCTTTTTCACTCAGCCCCAGACCCGCCAAAGTACCGCGTATTTTCGTCATATTCTTATTCACTTGATCCAGATTATCCTTGGTCAGTTTTGATACGCGATCGTAAATTTGAGCAGACGCATCACCAACAACAAGCATTGATTTTTCCATATCGCGATTTGTCTCACGCAATAACCGGTTTTCTTCGCGTGTCATTTCATATTCTACTGAAAGTTCGGACAATTGTTTAATTTCAGGGGCATAGTTTTCGTTCGTCATCATATTTGTAATACGCGTTCCAATCATCTCGATCTGGGCCCATACATTTACGCGACGTTTCAGCAACGATTCTTGGGTATTCTTTTTCAGATTTTTTTCATTCATCAACTGGTCATCTATGCCGTTCATTTCTTTGTGTAAATCGGCATATTTTGCATAAAAAACCTTTAAATCAGACATTTGTTGGACATGCTGGGCGCGCGCTTCGTCCAGCTGACGAGTGCGTTTTTGCAGCAATGGCCGATGATATACGAAAACATATGTGGCCCAGATGGCCCAGAAAATCAGAACTATTTTGCCGACACTGCGGACAAACCGCCAGAACGAAGTCTGTTGATATGAAATTAAATCCCCGCCTGAAATAATAGTTATATCGCGGGCCGGATAAATGCGACATATCAAACGCCACACCGCGCGCAGCGGCGCGGTCAAAAGAGATGCCAGTGAAGAATACTGCCGCGCAATCCAGTTTAACATTACTGGGGCATAATACTACTTTTTAGCCATTAGTCAAATATGAATAAGAAAGCCAGGGACAATAAAAAGCGGTCATCAAAATCGCAATTATTTAACAATTTTTCCAAATAAAAACCGCGCAAAAATTGCGCGGTTTTTTATTTCACAATTTTTTCTATCTTTTTCTTGGCCATTTTTAATGTAGTTATTGGATTTATTTCGCCAATTAAAACATTTAATCCGCCATCTTTTTTTGGTTTTACAGGCTTCACGGCCGAGCAACAATTCGGACATTTTGTGGCCTTGATTGATATTTTGGAAAAACAATACGGGCAATCGCGCGTGGCAGTAGCCTTTTTCAGTCGCAACTTGTTCATAACCCGAACAAATACAAATACCGCAAATATGGTCAAAATAAAACTGACCAACGAATTCATAAACACCCCTATTCCGATTCTTGTATTTTCCGAAATGCTAATGGTTATCGCGGACATATCCATATTACCCAAAACCAGTCCGATTGGCGGCATAATTATATCTTTGACCAGCGAATTGACCACGCCATTCATAGCCGCACCAGCAATAACACCGACCGCCATATCTATGGCATTACCGCGTTCTGCAAATTCCCGAAATTCAGACATAAATCTTTTTAGCATTTTTCTAACCCTTTTTTTTGATCTTTTGGATGATATTTTCTTATTGCTGCCAATGTTTTAGCCAAAGTTTTTGATAAATGTTCATCATTAGTTTCAACAATTATGTCGGCTTCGGAATAAATTTTATATCTTTCTGCAACCAATGTGGAAAGTATTTCTTTTGGATCCGCATTTAACAGTTGTGGCCGAGTATCGCGAAATGTCGTGCGTTTAACCAGCAAATCCACGTCCGCTTTCAACCATATAGTCAGTGCTTTTTTATGTGCTAATTCGCGAACTGTTGGGGTAATAAATGCGCCCTCGCCCGTGGAAATAACCTTTAAATACGGCGGAGAATCTAATAATCGTTTAAAAACGCGTTCTTCTACGCGGCGAAATTCATCTTCCCCGTAAAGCGAAAAAATATCAACAACGCTGCAGCCGGCCGCGGCCTCGATTTCTTTATCGGAATCAACAAAGGGTATATCCAGACGGCGCGCCAGCATGCGCCCAACGGATGTTTTCCCCGCGCCCATCAGGCCAACCATAACAATAGGTCTGTCCAAATTCATATTAGAGTTTTGCATAAGCGGATAATACATTGCCCAAATCACGGGCGCAAGATTTTTTTATTTTTTCTTTCTGGGGGCGCATTTATACGCATTTTTATCAGCAACAGAAAGCGCAATTGCAACTGCCTGCTTTTGTGGTTTCCCAGCCTTTATCTCTGTCCGAATATTTTCAGAAATTGTTTTACGGGTGCATCCCTTGATAAGCGGCATAATATTCCCCCTTATTTTGTTCAGTATAATAATATCATTTTTTAAATATGAAAAATATAGGAAAATTGGCGACCCCACCGGGACTCGAACCTGGATCTAATTCTTAGGAGGAACTTGTTCTATCCTGTTGAACTATGAGGTCGTCGGGCGCCATTTTAACCCCACATCTGCAAAATTGCAAGTTGCATCGCTTTTAATGGTGTTAAAAAATTGACAAATGTTTTACTTGAATTTTTCATTTTTTGCTTTAATCTGCCCTTACTATGAAAGCAGCTAACGAAAAAATTTTATACATTATCGGCGGTGTAAACGGCGCTGGCAAATCCACCTTTGCAGAAAATGCGATGGCAAATTCCAAATACACTTATCTGAACCCAGCCAAAATTGCGTTTGAAATTTCTGGCGAGTATTCCAGTCTGGCAAACAGGGCCGCAGGCAAAAAAGTAATAGAAATATTGAAAGAAAATGCCAAAACCGGTAAACCAATTATTTGGGAAACCACACTTAACGGAAATACATTCGAAAGAATCGCCCAGCTTTATAAAAGTCACGGATACAATATTGATCTGACCTATATATTTCTTTTGGACGAAGAAACCCACCAAGACCGTATTACTGGGCGCGTTGCGTCTGGTGGACATAATATAGAAATAAATACCTTGGAAAAACGATTTAAAAATCGTGTTACAAGTTTTGAAGCGGCCTTGGAAATCAGCGATTCATGGAAAATGCTTTGTAATCAAAATCAATGGTTTGAATTCGTCGCATTTGGACATGGTCGGGAAAAAATTGTTTCAAATTCTGACCTTTACGATATTTTTTATGAAAATACCCCGCATAAAAAAAACAACACTATGGAAAAATTTAAAAAGTTATTTGGCTTTTCAGTAAAAACCCATAAAAGATAATTTTCCCCGATATAATTTTTTATCCATAATCTATAAAATAAACTTTCAAAAAACGCCATTTTCTGTTAAAATTAGCTTAAGAAAAACAGAGGCTGATTTTGCGCGGGCTTTACACTTTAACAATTTTGCTTTTTTTACCTGTTGCAGCGTGGTCTGCCTCGCCGCGGCAGAATGGGCCCGTATCTTATCGGGGCGGTCAAAAAACTGAATCATCCGGGCTGTTGGATTCTGTGTATTCAGATTTGTATTCGGATATGTCCACATTAATGCGTGCGCTGGTAACGCCGCGAACCACACCGGTAAAACCCAGGGGATCGCCGCGAACAAATAATGCGGATTCTGAATATGCTGGGGCAGCAACAGATCAATCTATCCAGACAAAATCTGAATACATCAGTCTGCTTATGGATTCTAATGTCGGCGGTAAAAGCGATTGCACCGACAGATATAATAAATATGTAAACTTCTTTGGACATGATGCGACACTCAGCGGGCAAATAACCCCAAAGGACAACGGAATATCTAACGGACGATTGGATACAACCTGTGAATTTTTGGGATATGCGCATTGGTGTTTTGCACTTGGGTTTGCCTATGCTATACGTGATATGAATGATGTTATTCGGACAAACAACGGAAATAAATGTTTAACCTATCAAGAATTTTGCCAAAGTGGAAAAGCACCCGAAGATTTCAGAATCGAAGAATATCTGTCCAGGGTTATTGATGAAATAATGTTTTATAATACCAGCATAAAAAATACTAACAGAAATATTGTAAACACTTCGGTCAGAACGGACGAAGGCATGACAAACGGCTGGAAGGGATACGATACCGACAGCTGGGTGCAAGAGCGTCTGCCACAAGAAGAAATGAAACGTCTGCTATGCAGATAATTATCTAAAAAACATTAATTTATTTTTCGCCCAAATTTGCCAATTGTTCCAAATGGTCCGCGGCGGTCAGCGCATCTATCATTTCATCCAGACCTTCCCCGCCGGCCAAAATATCATCCAGTTTATACAAGGTCAATTTTATGCGATGATCTGTGACACGCTGTTCGGGAAAATTATATGTCCGTATTTTTTCGGACCGATCACCAGAACCAACCATGGATCTTCTGGACGCATTACTTGAACTTTCTTGTTCTGATCTTTGTTTTTCATAAAGTTTTGAACGCAAAACATCCATGCAAAACGCGCGGTTCTGAATTTGACTGCGCTCGTTCTGACTGCTGACAACTATGCCTGTTGGCAAATGTGTGATACGCACCGCACTGTCTGTTTTATTAACATGCTGTCCACCTGCCCCTTGGGCGCGAAAAGTGTCTATCCGCAAATCTTTATCCTCTATCACGACGTCGATATCTTCGGCCTCGGGCATTACAGCAACAGATGCGGCGCTGGTATGGATACGACCGGACGCCTCGGTTTCAGGAACGCGTTGGACACGGTGAATTCCGGATTCAAATTTAAGACGAGCGTAAACGCCACGACCATCAATCTTGAATACAATTTCTTTATATCCGCGTAAACTGGTTGCGTTTTCTTCTATGATTTCAATCTTCCACCCATGCCGAAATGCATAGGATTTATATTGCTGGAACAAATCAAATGCAAACAAAGCGGATTCTTCGCCGCCGATGCCAGCGCGAATTTCCATGATAACACTGTGATCATCAGCATCGTCTTTTGGCAACAAAGCAATTTGAAGTGATTGTTCAATTTCAACCAATAACTTATTGAATTCAGATAATTGTTCTTCGGCCATCGATTTTAACTCGGGCTCTCGCAACATTTCCGTTGCATCACGAATTCCAGACTGAATCTGAAAGTATTCTGTGACTATTGGCATAATTTCAGACAACTGCGAATGCTCTTTTGACAGCTTGGAAAGCTCTACGCCAGACACCTCACCGGAATTCATCCGGGCCTCTATCTCTGCCACGCGGTTTTGAATGTCTTTCAGTTTTGATTCTATCATTTTGCCATCTTTAACATATCAATTGTGGAATCCAGCGACAAATTCTGTTGTTCCCCTGTCGCCATATTTTTAATAGTAATTGTGTTGGATTTAACTTCATCTTCTCCAATTATTATACTGAATTTGCTTTTTATTTTATCGGCAAACTCAATTTGGTTTTTAAACTTTTTTTCGGCGTTCAAATACGGAACTGCGATTATTTCAGCCGCGCGAAGATTGCCCAATATTGACATTGCGAACGATACTTGTTTTTCGCCCATGATCAGCACCGCCACATCTGCCTTTGATTCATATTCTGATAAATCAATGCGACCAGATTCCAGTGCGGTTATCAACATTCTGCTGGTTCCAATTGCTGCACCGCTGCCGATTATCGCGGTCTTGGAAAATTTTCCAACCAAGTTTCCATAACGTCCGCCGCCACCAATGCTGCCGATTTCTGGATAATCCAGCGATTCAGCCTCGTACACAATGCCGTCATAATAGCCAAGTCCTCGCATCGTGGAAAGATTCAGACGTGCGTTTTTCACATTTATTGTGCCCAGCAATGCCATAAATCCATCCAACTCTGCAATCGCAGAATCTAAATCTTGTGTTTTCCCAATCAGGCTTTTATACCCATCTGAAAAAACATTTATAATCTTTTTTGCGTTCGTTTCGCCAACAGTTTCATTTAATCCGGCAACGAAATCATCATCGGACAGTTTATTTTTCTTGTCTATTAAAACAAACGCAGAATCAATCTGTTCTTTGGACATGTTTAAGTATTTTGCGAACGCATTCCAAAAGGAACGCGAACCAATATTTATAACATATTTTCCAACGACCTCTGGTATAGAATCATAAATCGCCGCAAGTGTTGCAACTATTTCGGCATCATAATTTACAGACAATTCACCAATACCCAGAATATCTAGATCTAGTTGATAAAGTTCACGATAACGACCCTTTTGTGGACGTTCGCCGCGATAACGTTTGGAATACTGGGTTAAACGGCATGGAAAAGTCAATTCATTCAGATTACCCGCAACAAAACGCGACAATCCAACGGTGCCATCATAACGCAATCCCATTTTGGTATCGCCTTTTTGAAACAAAAACATCTGGGTTGCGGTTTCAGACCAGTCCTCGGCATCGGTTAAAACCTCGGCCCGTTCTATTGCCGGTAAATCTATGTATTCAAAGCCCGCGATACGTAATTTTTCGCGCATTTTTGCGACGACGTCGTCAACAAACCGCTGTTGTGGGGGCAGCAGTTCTATAAATCCTGATAAAGGTTTGGTCGGTTTCAATTCAGCCATTTCTTTCACCTTTTGCCCTGCAACTATACTTCTTGCAAAAAATAATTGCAATGTTTTATAATGAAGAAAATATAAGAAAAGGAATTATCACAAATGCCTATAAAAACAGCCAAAACTAAACAAAATAAAGAAAAACCAGAATTGAATGTTGTTTGCATGTGGTGGAGACGTGAAGATGGCAGTGAAAAATTCAGCAAAGAATATATAAATCGTCTTTACCGAATGGTTGAAAAAAATCTGACCCTGCCCCACAGATTTGTTTGCTTTACCGAAGATGCCAAAGGCCTGGACAAAGGTATCGAGACTTTTCCGTTGCCGCCGGTAAAACTGCGCAATGGATTGCCAGAA
>CAZHPG010000003.1:0-16559 GCA_964534055.1 uncultured Muribaculaceae bacterium
AAATTGCCGCCCGCAGCGGAATATCAAAAAAAGAAGCGTATAAAAAATTATTAGGTGAAAAAGATGAATAATGTAAAAAATAAAAAAGTTTTGATAACTGGCGGCTCTGAAGGGTTGGGCAAAGCGCTTGCAAAAAAATTGCATGATATGGGCGCACTGGTTACCATTTTATCGCGTAGTGAAGATAAATTGAAATCCTCCGCATCAGAGATAGGTTGCAATTATATTGTTTGCGATATTACCAAATTGCCAGATTGTAATAAAGCAAAGCAAGAAATTGGTGATATTGATATTTTAATAAATAACGCTGGGATTTGGACAGATGATGATTTGGAAAAAACAAATCCAGAAAAAATAGCGGCAGCGTTCCAAGTAAATGTAATTGGTGCGATTCATATGACCAATATGTTTTTGCCAAAAATGCAGGAATTAAATCGCGGAACAATTTTCTTTACTAATTCAATCAGTGGAATATTTCCAATAGCCGACCCAGAGGCCAGAACATACAGTGCGACCAAATGGGGATTGCGTGGTTATGCAGAATCGTTAAAAGAATACTTAAAAAACACAAAAGTAAAAGTAATACAAATCCATCCATGCGGTTTTGATACAAATATATTTGAAACCAGCGGATGGGATAAAAATATATCACATAATCAACCATGGATGACCAATATTGAAAATATTTTGAATGCAGCGGTTTTTGCATTAGATCAACCAGACGATATAAATGTAAGCACAATAGTTATAGATAAAAATCAGGAATAAAAATGATAAAATTTGTTGGAAGTTTTGAAACAGTTAAATCTTTGCCGCGGACACATTTTGATGAATATGCCTTTATCGGGCGCAGCAATGTCGGCAAATCATCACTGATAAATGCCATTGCAGGCAGCGTTATTGCGCGAACATCAAAAACGCCCGGTCGGACGCAATCATTAAATTTATTTAACATTGATGATAAATTGGCAGTTATGGATTTGCCAGGCTATGGGTATGCAAAAATTTCCAAAGACCAGGCAGTAATGTGGTTAGAGCGATTAGAAGAATATCTTTTGACACGCGGCCAATTAAAATTGCTTTTTATTTTGATAGATGCGCGGCACGAAGTAAAAAAGTCCGATTTAGAAATCCTGGATTTTTGCGATGTAAATGCAATTCGATATCAAATTACGTTGACCAAGGTTGACAAGTCAAGCAAGGCAAAGATCGCACAAATAACATCCGAGATATTATCAAAGCCACGCCCAGCTGCATCCACAGAGTTTTTAGAAACATCGGCAGAAAAGAATATTGGAATAAAAAACATCAGGCAAATAATTGGTCTTAAATAAAAATTTATTCTGCGCATCAAACCCATCAATGCTTTGCGAAGTGTTGTGGTCGTTTTTATCTGATCGGGATTTTTCATCAGATGTGATTTTTTTACCCAGTCGACGCGCCATACGCACAGTGGAAAGATTTATAACCGCGCGCTGTGGTGGTGTGTCTATTTTGCCAAAACTGGTCGCATTGGGCGAAAGCGATGAAGATGACGATGATTCAATTTCAGATAATGATGTTATTTCTAATCAAGAACGGGTTTTAGTTCTGGCAAAATTATTATCTGCGGCCGAAGGGCTGGGGTTTTCATCTGTTTTGCCAGTGGCACGCAATCTGGTTCAAATGCAGGATTATATTGAAAACGAGCAACGGGATAAAAAGCAAATAAACTGGGATGAGCTGGTTGATGAAAAGTTTGCCGGTCATTTTCAGAAAAAGGCGAAATTCCTTTCGTTGGCTGATAATGTTCTGCCCGGCATTTTCCCCGGGAAAATAACCAGTGCGCAAAAACGAAATGCCGATATTCGCGCGTGGATGGGTCATAAATTTTTGGGCAAAGTAATTGTTTGCGGCAGCACAGCATCTGTTCCTGCAACATCAGATTTGATGGCGCATATTGCTTCATTGCCAAATGGTGTAATTATTTTACCCGGCAAGATAATAGAGTATAAGAATATAGACGTTTGCAATCCTTATTATTCTGAATACAGGTTTTTGGAAAGCATTGGTTTGGGCCCGTCAGATGTTGTTGAAATTGATGTTGGCAAATCAAATATAGATTTTTTTAATTCGGCTTTCAGCAATACTCCATCATCCATCATCCGTCATACTCCATCCTTTACGCGCATAGATTGTGCACGCGAATCCGAAGAGGCCGAAGTTGCGGCGGAAATAGCAGCGCGTGCAGAATTAGACGGAAAATCAGTTTTGGTTATAACGCCTGACGCGGCCGGAAATCAACGTCTGCGCGAGTCATTTGTTCGCCGCGCGTTAAATGCAGATTTTTCTGGCGGTTTAAGTGGCAAAATGACTTTGCTGGGTCGCCAAATCTTGAATAAGTTTGACGAGATATCAGATTCGCGGCATACGGAAATAAAAAATCTTTTTGAATTTATCAATAATTTTAATCTGGAATTTTCTGAATCAGATTTACCGATAATTGAAAAATTAAAAGAAGTTTCTGATATTTTCATCCGTCATGGAATTGCACCAAATTTGATGGATGCACGGGCGGTTGTTATGGATGCCCTGTCATCTGTTCAGATTCGGCCAAATATGAACGAGGATGCATTTGTGCGCGTTCTGGGGACTATTGAATCCAGAATACAATCTGCGGATGTTATTATACTTACCGGTTTGAACGAAGGCATGTTTCCGGCGCTGGGTTATGAAAATCCATGGTTGCCACGACACGCTGCGCAGCAGATTGGTTTACCCCCGCCCGAACGCAAAGTGTCATTGATGGCATTGGATTTTATAAATCTTTCATGTGGGCAAAATGTTTATTGGCTGCGATCCAAAACCGCAGGCGGCGCCCAGACGACCGAATCCAGATTCCTTTCCAGAATCAGTATTGCTGATAATGACGCAATGTCAGTGTCAGAACAAAATATAGATTTTTTACAATCTGTGCGTTCGCGCGATAATGTATCTTTGGTTCCGTTGGATTTATCTGCGCCAATGCCGCCAGCAGATAGGTCTGCGGTTTATGTAACGGAACTGGAATTATTGATACACAATCCGTATGCTTTTTATGCGCGACACATTTTGCGGTTAAAGCCCAAAGATGATTGGTGGGTTGATCCCGGGGCCAAAGATTTCGGAACAATGGTTCATTCAGTAATTGAAAACTATAAAATAGAAAAAGCAAAGACCACAGACCAAATGATTTTGGAAATCGTTGAAAGATTAGATTCTGCGGCGCGGCAAATATTACCCCAGGGAAGTGTAGTACTTTATTTCTGGCATAAACGTTTTACCCAAATTGCGCCAGCAATTTTACAAATGTTGAACGCATCGTATGGTGGCGAATCAGAAATCAAATTGGAAACAAAAATTGCGGGTCGCGTTGTTCGTGCAATTGCCGACCGTGTTTGGGATAACGTAGTTTTGGATATTAAAACGGGCAGCGCGCCCAATAAATCACAACTAGAGCAGGGCAATATGCCGCAATTGCCGATCGAGGCATTTATGCGCGGCGCATCTATAATGCAGTTTTTGCAATTGCAAAACAATAATGTAAAACTGATTGAGTATTCTGGCGACCAAGCACAAAATATGATAAATGCATCAGTGCAAAAAGTATCTGAATTGTTTGGGCGCTATTCCAAAGACGCCGAGCCGTATGAATACTATGAAACCAGCGACCCAAAGTACAAGGCCTATGATGATCTGGCGCGCGCAAATGATTAAATGTGTATGCTAGGCAACAATTCCGTCATTGATTGTAATAATTCTGTCGGCGCGTTTTGCCAAATTCATATCGTGCGTTACAAACAGCATAGACATGTGTGTCTTTTTCGTCAGCGATAATAATAAATCAAAAACATTTGTTGCATGTGCGGGATCCAGACTGCCAGTCGGTTCGTCCGCCAGTAGAATTTCCGGATCGTTTGCCAGTGCGCGTGCAACTGCGGTGCGTTGCTGTTCACCGCCCGACATTTCAGATGGTCTGTGGTCAGCGCGATGTAAAACATTTGCAGCTTTTAATAACTTTTTTGCACGCTCGGTGGCGGTGTATTCATCCATTCCGTTTGCCATCATCGGCAGCATTACATTTTCCAGCGCTGTAAAATCTTCCAGTAAATTATGTCGCTGATAAACAAATCCCAATTTGCTGCGCCGCATTGCGGTGCGCTGATCCTCGGTCATTTTATTTGTTGGGATTCCGGCGATTACGATTTGTCCGCCACTGGGCTTTTCCAGTAATCCAACGCATTGCAATAAAGTTGATTTTCCGCATCCAGATGGTCCAACCAATGCAATAATTTCACCGCGCATTAATTCAAATCCGCCACCGCGCAAAATGTTTAATGGTTGGCCACCTTCCATAAAAGATTTTTTAATGCCAACAACCGACATAATGCATGCGCGCTTTTTTACTGATGATAAAGATTTTAGTATTGATGCTGTCATTTATTCATTCCTTAAAACTTCGACTGGGTCGGTTTTGGCGGCCTTCCATGCGGGATACAGCGTTGCCAAAAATGCCAACGCGACCGCAACAAACGCAATGCCAGCAACATTCCAGAACTCTATTTTTGACGGCAATTCTGACAGAAAATACAAATCCGCTGGGAACAGGTCGCGACCAGTTGCCCATTGGAAAAACTGCCGTATTGGTTCAATGTATTTTGCAACCAGAATGCCCAGAATTGTGCCAAACGCTGCGCCGATTATGCCTATGCTGCTGCCACACAGGATAAATATTTTCATCATGCTGCGACGGGACACGCCAAATGTGCGCAGAACCGCGATATCGCGCGACTTGTCCTTGACCAGCATTACAAGCGACGAAACAATGTTAAACGCTGCAACAATCACGATAAGCAGCAAGATTAAAAACATTACATTTGATTCAACCTGTAATGCGCCGACAAAGCCGCGATTCAAATCACGCCAATCACGGACAACGAATCCAGTTGGCAGGCTGGCCGACAATGCGTCGCGAACCTGGGATGTTTTTTCCGGATCGCGCAAAAACAAATCTATGTGTGAAACCGAATTAGACGAGTCCAAAAACTTTTGCGCAGTTTCAAGTGGCATAAAGATATATCCAGAATCATATTCATACATGCCGGCAAAAAATGTTGTAGCAACCGGGTATGATTGTATCCGCGGCATTGTTCCAAATGCTGTCGCCGTGCCACCATTCGCGCTGATAAGTGTTGCTGGGTCGTTTCTGGTTAATCTTAAATTTCTGGATAATGCTGCGCCCATTACCAGTTGCCCATCTTTTACATCGGATATGGGTGTGCCGTAAATTTTTGTCCCAGCTTGGAGTTTGTGTCCTAGATCCTTCATTCTGATTCCACGAACCATTGCGCCAGAATTATTGCCATTGGCAGATATCATTACTTGGCCTTCTAAAACTGGAACTATGTCCGTTGTTGCGGCTGCGACAACTTTGTTATCTTTCATTTTCTCAACTAAATAGTCAAAGTCCTTTATTGCGCCATCTTGATGATAAACAACCACATGACCATTCATGCCAACAATGCGGGAAAGCAAAGTATCATGAAATCCGCCCATAACAGACATAACAACAATCAGCGTTGCAACGCCCAAAGCAATCCCCAGCAATGACACCCAAGAAACCACGCTGCCGAAACCACGCCCGCGCGCTCTTAAATATCTGAATGCAATTTTCTTTTCAAGACGACTAAACATTTTTATTCCTTAAAATCATCAGGGTTTATTTATTCCCAAACACTTTGTTGTAAATTACATCATCTATTTCAATAATTCCAGTTTCTTTGGATTTATTATAATTTTCCCGCGATTTATCAAATGGTAATCGGATTTTTCCGCTTTCATTGGTTCTGGAATTACGAATAATTGATACAAATTTAGAACAATCGGTTTTGAATTTCTTCAAATCAGTCAATATATCTGGGTTTATTGCAATAATAGTTGCACCCCATTGTTGATTAAAATCTTTATAATTCAAGAATGCACCATTTATAAGCGGTCCAGCCATTAATTCAACCAACATTCCAAACCCAGATGCCTTGTAAGAATTTCCAAACGAAGTCAAAGCCCCGCCATCAATTATATCATTTGGATTTGTTGTTGGGTTGCCGTTTTTATCTGTGCCGATACCAGATGGAATTTCTTCGTTTTTTGAACTGGCCACAATTAAACCATAGAAAGTCATAGCAGATGTTGCAGCGTCAAATACAATTGGCTCATCATCCGAAGGGAAAGCAAAACCAACAGGATTTGTTCCAAACAATGGGTCAATACTTCCAAACGGTGCAACCGTCCCAGGAGAACGGCTGAACATTATTCCGATTAAATCATTGTTTGCTATTTTTTCAACATAATAACTTTGCGCGCCGTTAGAAGAAAAGATATTGTTTACGCCAACAATTCCAATTCCAGTTTCTTTGGCTTTTTTAATCGCAATCTTTGTCGCTTTTTCCGTTGCTGTTATCGCCGGATTTTTCCCTGCATTTAACAATACAGATACGGGGGTTTCTTTTTCAATTATTATTTCGTGTTCAGGGATAATATTTTGAACAGGGTCAGAACCAGACATTTTAATAATGCCCTGGGTTTTATTACCAGTCATTTCAGCCCAAATAAAGTAATCAGATAAAATGGTTTTATCTGATTCAGACATGTTTTCTAACACATCAAAAATTTTAACTTGTAATTCTTTTGCAGAAATTTTCATTTTTATTCTTCTAAATACTCGCGCAGTTTGTCCCCGGAAATTTCTGGGGTTCTGGTCGCTTCGCCGGGCTCTACTATTGAAACGACGCGTGGGCTCATAAACACAACTAATTCTGCAAATGGATTTATCAATGTTTCTGGTTCGGTAATAAAACTGTGTGTCGGGATTCCGATAATCACATAGTTGTCACCCAGGCTGGTTGGAACATTAAAGCTGGCCAGCTCGCCATTGCTGGTGCGAAGAGTTATTTTTGCATCCAGTTTCATCATGTCTGCATACTGACCATATTTGCCAGTTGCGCCAATAATAAGGTCTGTTTCCAATCTGTCTTCGCGTGAGCATTGCCCAATATCAAATCGACTTTGCCAGCCGTTTGGTATTACAAATGTTCCCTGTGAGATTAAAACTACATTTGATTGCTGTGCCAAAAATGATTGCAATGTTTTTGTATTTACCTCTGGCGATGTTACCAGCAATCTGCCGACTACACCGGGTATTGACATCTTGATATTATCATCACCGAATGCAGGCAGCATGTTCATCCACACTATTGGATTGTCTGTCCGCGGATAAACGCGATACACATCCATATCCCATGCAACCAGGAATTTTTTAGTGCCAACATCTGCAACGATTGCGCGAACTTCGCGTTCGGTTTGATAATTTCCTTCGAATACCAGGGTTTTATCTTCCCAGTTGGTCAGCATGTTGCGCAACTCGGCCCCGCGCATCGCGTCAATCAACGCCATTATCATGTGTTGATCTTTTGGCATTTTCATCAGCCACTTGCCACGAGTTAAAATTTTAATTTCTTTGGCATCGTCATCATAAGAGTAATAAACTTTGCCCAGTTTGCAGATTAACTCTACTGCGTCTTCCAGTGTTCCGGACTTGATTTCCCCGCTGATTAAATCTGGCATGTTATCTGCTGCGACTATCTTTATCTTTGTGCCTTTTAACAGGTTTTCTAAGACATCTGGCACATTCTTTTTCTTGAATGTGAAATCTTCCACATTAAAATCAGGCAGGCTGTCGCCCTTGTTCAATCGCACAATTTCCACGGGTTGGGCGGGAACAACAGACATTACGTTTTGATTGTCCCAATCAACCTTGCATCTTTTTGGCAGATCTATTGCGAAACGGCGCGCGGTGTCGGTCGTTAATCCCGCTTTGCGTGGGAAAATTGGAACCGAGTATTCATCTACGACCTTGTTTTCAACAACTTCTATCGTGTCATACTGAACCTGGTCTTGCTGACGCACTTGTGTGCAGCCGGCCATAGTAATGCACAGGATAAATGTCACAGGTAATATATTTTTAATTTGTATATTCATTGTTGATCCATTGTTTCTGGGCTTTGCGATTATGCATTTCAGATGTTCATAACTTTTTCGAATTCTTCCAAAGTCATTTCATATATTGGTTTATTGCTGGGGGTAGTCAAATTTTTTACACCTTGGAATTCCGAGTTATATTTTTGTACAAATGCTTTTAACTTTGCGTCATTCGTATTTAATTTTTCCCCGTACGCATTCAGCATTTCCAATATGTCCGCGGCAAAGAATCTTCCCACATAATTCTCGGGCGCTATGCCGCCTTTTTGGGTGCGAATAGCCGCCGACAAGGTTTTTAATGCTTCATAAAAACCTGCTATTCGGATATATCTGTCTTCAACGGTCATCGGCTTCTCCTTCCTGGGTTGCATTATAAACTTAAAACATTTGCTTTCGCAAGCCCAAAAGGCAAAAGCCAAAAGACATAATGCAAAATTAAATTTGTATTGCGAAAAAATTTATTTTTAAGTTATAATCACTGATATGAAAAAATCCTTTTTGGCTTTTACCTTTTGCCTTTTGCTGGCGGCATGCTCGTCCGCTAATCGTGGTTCTATCGATAATGCTACGGTTTTGAACTGGGAAAACGATGCCGTAACGACCGAGCAATTTGTCCGTGACCACAAAAGTTGCCTTGGGGTGACGCGCCCGGCACATATGCCACGTTCCAGACTTGCAAAACTTATCAGTCCGAACCAATCTGGATTGATGCCCGATTGGGATGGTTTGTGGGTTACTTTCCAATCAAATGAAAATCCTGATACGGGTCAGCGTTCGCTGATGTCTGTGCCACCAAATACCAGCGCCAGATCGGTCGGATCATATCGTAAATGCATGATGAGACGTGGTTATTTATTAAGGGCGTATTAAAATAAACATGGTTGCATAATTTTATGCTTATCCACTTATACACTTATCCAGTTTTTTATGTTATAATCATCACCGATGAAAAATAAATTCCTGTTTTGGTTGTCGCTGGTCCTGGCGGTGTTGCTGGCGATTTACTTGGGCGTGCGCATCAGCATGGTTCTGATGGGCGCGGGCGGGCCGCTGTCATCGGTCAAGAAAATTTCCGTCCATTCCAGCAATGGCCAGGTTGCCGGTCTTATATCGCGCCTGGATATTGAACCCGGCGTCCGGCATGTTGATTTAGATCAGGCATTGGCGCGCATCGCGGCCGATCCAGATGTGGCAAGTGCAGGTGTTCGCCGCATGCCAAATGGCGAAATAAAAGTCCGCGCAAAAATGAGGGTTGTTATCGCCAGTTGGACCGATGGACAAAATTATTATCCTTTGGACGATACTGGCGCGCCGATAAATCGCCCATCGTCAGAAAGACCCGCAAACACTTTGGTTTTTTCGGGGCATGTTCCAGCCGACATTTCAGCAGCCATAACTGCTTTAAAGCAGACCCCTGGGCTTTTTTATCGCACGGACAGGATGGAATTTGTAGAGGACAGACGTTGGGATATTTTTCTGCTGAATGGCATTCGTATCATGCTGCCCGAGGAAAATTTTGCCAGCGCAATTGAAAAAATAGAAAAGCTGAACAAGCAAAATATGATTTTAGACAGACAAATAACACTTTTGGATTTGCGTGATCCTGCGCGTCCGTTTGTAAAACTGAAATGAATCTGACAGATGGTACTTTTTTATGTTTAGATATAGGCTCGTCCGGTGTCCATGCGGTTGCGGCGCGTGTTAGTTTTGGCCGTATCAAAGCATCTGCAAATACTTTTGTTGAATCCAAAGATGCGGTGTGGGCATTAAAATCTGCGGTGGATAATCTGGAAGAGCAAATTGGTGCCCGATTTGATTCTGCATTTGTTACCGGAAATTTCGGTGCAATAAAGGCAGAGATTTTTTCCAGAAAAACTGCATGGGCATACGAGCATAAAATTACCCCGCAAGATATTTTAGAACAAATATCAGATTCAACCGAAGATGGGTATTCAATCTTGCACATGATTCCGCTGCGCTATGATTTGTCGGGATTTCGCAATATCGCACATGTGGTTGGACAAACTGATTGTGCGCTGCTTTCAGTATTTCATTCAATTTCTTATTCTGATGCAGGATTGCTGCGGGCCAAGTCTGCCCTGCATGGCGCGCATTTAGAATCAGATGGATTTTTTGATCCGTCATTTATTTTAGCGGCCAGCATGCGTGAATCTTCGGAATCATGTATTTTTATAGATTTTGGCGCCCAATTCACCAGTGTTTCACTTTGGACACCGCGTGGGCCAATGATGATAGCAAAAGTGCCATTGGGTGGTGCGCGAATTACAAAAGAAATCGCAAAAGTTTTTAAATTACAGTTTGCCCAGGCCGAACGTCTGAAAATTTCCGGCATGACATTAGCACGCACGGATATGGATAGATTTACGCCCAGTGATGCAAAATATGATATTACCAGATTTGAATTAAACGAGGTGACCGGCGCGATATTTTCAGAAATATTGGGTCAAGTGCATGAAGTATTGGATATGGGAATACAAAAATACGATCCGGCAAAACTTTACATCAGTGGCGGCGGTTCGCAAATTTCCGGACTGGACGCGGCATTAGAAAAAGAATTTTCCATGCCAGTAAAAAATCTGGGCACGTTCGGGGTTGTCAACGCTTTGGCAGAGTTTGTATGGAATAATGAATCACCCAGAATTTCCGTTTATCTGGCGCGCAGAAAAAAATGGGACAAGTTTTTTGGATTTTTGTTGGCGCCTTTGCGTTGGCGGTTGAGAACTGGACGAAATCGCATTGTGCCGATTATGCCCAGCACTTTGGTGTGGGATATGCGCAGCGGAGAAACATATGCAAAATTCGAATCAGCGAACATTTGTATGATTCATGTCGATGTTATGGACGGATTTTATGTCGAGAAAATTGCCAGCGGAATCGACGAACTTCGTTTTATTCGTGCGCATACAAAATCGCACTTGCATGTTCATTTGATGACTGAAAATCCGGCCAGTTGGGCGGCCGAGGCAATAGAGGCCGGTGCGGATACAATAATCGTTTCATCTGGAACTAATGGAGTGGTGCGTGCATTGCGTGAAATTCGTGGGGCAGGTCGGCGTGCTGGAATTGCGTTGCATCCGAATACTCCGATGGAAGTAATCGCGCCAGTTTTGCGCGACATTGACGAAGTTATGGTTATGTCGGTTGTCCCTGGTGCGGCCGGTCAGCCTTTTATGGAAAGCGCTTTGTCCCGCATTGCTGCGCTGGCCAATACGCGTCGGCGTCATGGATTGCATTTCAAGATTTCAGTTGATGGTGGAATAAATCCCGAGGTAGCAAAGAAATGCTGGGCTGCAGGGGCGGATATGTTGGTCGCAGGAAGTTTTTTAAGCAAGGCACCAGATTTTGCGGCGGCAGTGCAAGAACTTGATAAGAGGTAGGAGGTTTGAAGTTTGAGGTGTGAAGTTTATCTACCCTATTACTTTCTACTTCAAACCTAAAACCTAAAACTTTTTTATTTGTTATGTATTTGGATTTGTGATAAAATGGTAATATAAAATGGTGGGAATAATGAGAATAAAAAAAGCAATAATCGTTGGTTTAATGCTGCCGTTGGTGTCCGAAATTTGTGCGATACCAGCAGGCGCTGTCAGCTATATGACTACTTCGACCGCGCGTCCCAGCACGACTGCACGTATGCCGACATTGCTGACGAATTCGATTACAAGTGCGACGTATTCTACGGCGACAAACGCTGGATTGGCCGCGACTTGCGCGAATCCGTTGCCTGACAGATTGACATCTAATCGATGCATTGACAGATATGATTCGTGCTTGCGCCAGGAAAATGTCTGCGGCGAACATTTCGAATTATGCTATAACGTAAAACAATTCAACAAATCCCGCATAATGTGTCAGGATTATCTGTCCCAGTGTCCTGCCGATGCAATCAAAGCCATATTTGGAAATTCAGTCACAACATCTGATGATTTTGCTTCGGCAAATCGCGCGATGTGTGATGGAGAATCCGTTCTTGTTAAAAGAAGCTTCTCGCCCGCGTTGGGCGATATCGCGGTTGCAACAGACAGCCGTATTGGTATTGCTATAAAGGAAGGGCAATCTTGGGCCGCTGCGAATTCTGTAAAGACTTGCAGCAAGGTCGCAGATGCTTGTATTCAGAACGCATGTAAGAATTCCCCGCAAAAATGCATATCTAACGAGATTGATTTAAGCGAGACCGATATTATTGAAATGCAGGGTGCGGTTGCAACTGCAACTACGTCCGGTGCCACAGATATCAGAATAGATGGTGGTATGCTGGATACATGGCTTGCAAATCTTGGTTGGGACGAAGCAAATGCGAAAAATTATATCAGACAGCAATGTCGTGAAACCATCGGCACGAATGAATGGTGCTATCGTGTGACTAATGGTGGTGCGACCCCCAGCGAAGCAGCGTTGGCTGATTTGTTCAATACGAACGAAGTTTTTGAAGATATAATGAATGGCGTGAATGGTCGCTGGCGCATGAATCAGCCGAAAATACGTGAATGGGTTGCCCAGGCTACTAAAAAATCAGTTGAACAATGCAAGGTTGCGTTGACAGATTGTGCAGTAAATGCATGCGGCGAAGGTTCGCGCGCACGTTGCTATGGTTTGGCAAAAGATGGAACGTCGGTCAGTATAAAGAATAAAGCTGGATCTGACATCGAAGGTCAATGCAAAAACTTGATAGAAAATAATCAATACTGCAAGGATATCTTCCGCGACAGTAAAAATGGCGCAGATGGTGATGTTTGGAATTCAGTTTGGACCAAGGATTCCATTGGTGCGATAGCCGGATTGGATTCCGATCTGCAAAAGGCATTCAATGAAGAAGCGGTGGCAGAAATGCGTCGCAGCTGTCAGGCCCAGGCGGAACAATGCGTCCAGACCGAATGCGGTTCGGATTTCTCGCGCTGCTTTATCACCAGTTCCCAGGCAAAACGTCAAGGTCTGGTATCGTTTGATGGCGGACGCGTAACCAGCAACAATTTATTCGCCGGTGGATTCGATGAAGTTTTGGCGCGCGACTTGTGCATATTACAGGTAAAAAAATATGACGATTGTATAAACTATTTTGATGTTCAATACGCCAAGCAATCCAAGGGCAAAAGTGCCGACGCATGGGCTACATCCAGCACGGCGCGCAACGCCTGGCTGGGCGCGGCAAACAATGATGAATCTGATAACGTCTGTCGTGTGTCGGAAACCTATATGGATAAAGTTGATGTGTCTGGCAACGCGATTGACGCGACTAAAAAGTTAGCGGCCAAGGTAAAAACTTGCGCAGCGCAAGAGCGCAGCATATTCAACGGACTTTTGTCTGATATCAGCAAACGCGCTAATTCCACACTGGAACGCGAGGCAAATGATCTGAAAAATCAGTGCGAAAACAGCAATGTCAAAGGTTCAACCAAAAAGGATTATATCTGGGCGTCTTTAGACAATCTGAATTCATCCAACGAATACAATGGATTTAACTCGGTCGTCGAGACAGCCAATCCGTTCAATGGATTTTGCGCAGTCAGGGTAACAATTCGTTCCAATAATTCCAAAGTAATCAGCGCACTTGGCAGTGATGGAATTATGTCTTATTATCCAAAGGGAACGACCATGTCTTGTTTGGGCCTGACTACGGAACAGATGGAAAAGGTAGAGCAAGCGATAGCCAGTGATGTAAAATTATGCGGCAAAGGCGAGACAAACGCAACGCATGGTTGTGTTGAAAAATTGTCAGGCTGGCAAAAAACATTAAGGGCAACTGGTTGGGGTCTGGGCGGCGCGGTAACTGGCGGATTACTGGGAACATTGGCCGGAAATGCGTTGCAAAATACCCAGAACAAACTGGGCACAGAAGATCAGAAAAAGCTTGATGACTGCAATTATTGTGCACAGCAGGGTGGCGATGGATTTAGTTCCATAACCGCTTGCAAGACTTTGGCATCAGGGGAAACTCTGAATAAAGACACGGCCAAAAAGATGTGCGAGAATGAAATTCGCACCCTGAATCAGAAAAAGGAAAGCAATAAAAGCGCATTGTTGAATGTGGCCAGCAAAGGTGGAACCATTGGTTCTATCGCCGGCGGAGTTCTGGGGGCAGGTGTTGGTGTGTTTGGAACTTTAAGCTCGATCAGCAACAGTGAAGATCAAGCATTAAGAGAACAGCGCGAACAAGCCATAGCCGACTTTAATGCCAAAACCAATATAAATTGCTATATCGGTGGCAGAAAGGTTGCCAGTTACGGCGGCGACATGACTGTGGAATAATCAAATAAAGTAGAATAAAAAGAACCGCACATTTGTGCGGTTTTTTATCATGTGGTCTGTGGCGACATTACTGGCGCGCCGCGAATTGGATTATTTTTCAAACCATTTTTTTAATTCACCATATGCTGCGGAAACGCGTGTGAATTCATCGGCCGCGGACTTTTTATTTTTCGCCGTATCGGGATGGTATTTTTTTGCAAGTAATCTGTATTTTGCTGAAATCTCACGCCAATTCGCCGTAGGTGGTAATTCAAAAATCTTTAATGCATTTGATACTGATGCAGGTGTGCGAACCGGAAGAACTTTGGATGGTTCTTTATCAAATATGCTGCGCCCATTCAGAAAATCTTTCAAGAAATTTACATATTCTGCATTTGCTTCGTCTGCGGCTGCGCGATCTTTGTCAGCGATTCCAAATGTTTCGCGTTCCCAATCTTGCTCGACTTCTTCGGGGCTCATGCCTTCGTAATAATTCCATTTTTTGTTGTATTCGGCTGCATGTTCTTTGCAGAACCAATGATAATCAGACAGATCGCGCGACTTTGGCGCGCGACAGACACCGGCTTTTGTGCATCCAGGAAAATCACATTTTTTTATCATTGTTTTGCCGCCATTGGATGATGTTCGAATACCGCTTCTTTTAATTTTTCTGGCATAACGTGGGTATAGATTTGCGTGGTTGCAATATCTTCATGTCCCAGCATCATTTGTATTGCGCGCAAGTTCGCGCCACCCGCCAACAGGTGTGAAGCAAACGAATGTCGCAGCACATGGGGGCTGACGCGAGCGGGCGAAATTCCCGACAAAACCGCGCATTTTTTTATAATTTTAAAAAATCCATCGCGTGTAATATGCCCAGTTTTACTGGTTGATGGGAATACATATTTAGAATTTGCATCGCCACGAAGTTCCAACCATTTTTGTAATGATTCTATGGCTTCGTTATGCATCGGCACAAATCTTTCTTTTGCGCCTTTGCCATGGATTAACAATTTCTCGCCCAAGATACCGGTCATTGGTAATTCGCATAATTCAGAAACACGCAAACCAGATGCATAAAGCAATTCAATCATTGCCCGTAAACGTACCGAATTTCTGGTATCACCAGCATTAGAAATTAATAATTCCACTTCGTGGGCAGATAAAAATTTTGGTAATTTTTTCTGTTGTTTAGGTAACTCTAATCCACCTGCAGGATTTTCAGAAATTATTTTTTCTGTTGCTAAGAATTTAAAAAATTGACGCAAAGCGCTGGTTTTGCGGGCAACAGAAGCAGGCGCTTCGTTCAGTCCGGCCAAATATTTTTCTAACTGTGCATTCGTTGCGCCAGACAAATTTCCAATCATCTCTGCGGCCATACGTAAATCACGGCCATAGGCCTCTAACGTCTTTGCGCTTCGTCCTTTTTCAGCGGACATCATTTCTAAAAAAATTTCAATATGATTCATTGCAATACTATTTCAGTAAGATGCCGCGTATGCGGAAAAGAAATCAGCATCAAAATCAGCAATGCCACAGCCAAGACTATCCACAGCCATTTTGTAAAATTGTTTTTTTTATATTTTTTCATTTTAAATTGCCTCGAAAGATACTATCCACATTGCTGCAAACGATGTGATTATCAGCGGGGGCAGGCCGGCCGCCAAAATCGTCGGCAGCGCGCCGCTGGCACCCAGTGCGCTGAACACATTCATCACAAAATACAATATAAAGCAAACCATTATTCCGGTGCCAAATTTTATTCCGAATGAAAAATTTCTTCGTTCGCGTGTTTGTGAAAAAGCCGTCCCCAAAGTTGTCATCGCAATCAGTGTCAAAGGCAGAAAAAGCAAGGTCCAGAACTGTGTCAAATGACCCCGAATCGGCAGTCCCATTTGACGCATATTTTTTATCATTTTTGGCAGATGCCAGAATGAAATTTGATCGGGCTTTAAGTGCTTTTCCAGAAAATTCGCAGGCGTAGCCTGTGATTTTCGTGACCAGTCTTTAACCTGTACAGGCATGCCGTCAGTGCCATAAGTAAGCGCGGATTTTATAAATAATTCACCATCGGCCATGGTCAGTTCTTTGGCCTCGACCCTTTGCTGAAAACCGGATGTGTTATCCTGGATAAAAGCGGACACATCAGAAAATACCAAATTACCATTTTTTTTCTGTTTCACCCCTTCTGCGCGCATTATAAATGATTCGGTTTTCCCAGTTTCGCGCAACCATATTGCGTCATCGGATACTTCGAA
>CAZHPG010000004.1:0-14934 GCA_964534055.1 uncultured Muribaculaceae bacterium
TTAACTTATAAAAATAAAACTGTTTGCATTGATATTCAATTTTTTTAATTTATTGAATAAATTTGTATTTTTAAACATAATTCATCTCTTATTTTTTTGTTATTATAATACAAATAATGTATATTTTGTCAAGGTCGGTTTTAAAATTTCGTTATTTGTGTTTTCATTATATTGCTTTATAATCAATTATATGAAACATATACCCGTTCTTTTGGAAAGCGTTTTGGAAACACTGGGCGACATCAATGGTAAAATAATCGTTGATGCGACTTTTGGTGCGGGTGGTTATACGCGTGCCTTTCTGCAACGTGGTGCGCGGGTTATTGCATTTGACCGGGATTCGTCAGTTATTTCAATTGCGGAATCTGTATCGGCAGAGTTCGGCGACAAATTTCAATTTATAAACGCCCCTTTTTCAGATTTGAATAAATTAAATACCAATGTGGATGCAATCGTGTTTGATTTTGGCGTTTCGTCCATGCAGATTGATACGCCAGATCGTGGGTTTTCATGGCGGTTTGATGCGCCCCTGGATATGCGTATGGGTGATGGTGAAACTGCCGCAGATTTGATTTCGCGGCTGTCGGTTTCCCAAATTGCAAAAATTTTGGTGGACTATGGCGATGTGAATAAGGCCGGACCAATTGCCCGCGCAATCAAAGATACCCAACCCCAGACCACGTTCGGGTTGCGTGATTTAATTCATAATCCAAAAGATATTGCACCCGTGTTCCAGGCTTTGCGTATTGCGGTAAACGATGAGCTGGGTCAAATTTCTGCCGCAATGGACGCTGTGTCAAATCTTTTAAATACGGGCGGAATTTGTGTTTGTGTAACATTTCATTCGCTAGAGGACAGAATTGTAAAAACAAAATTCCGTGAATGGACAACGCCAATTGGCGACCCCAGATTTCCGGCTGCGCCTGCCCCGTTTGAATTATTAAAAACTTATCGTCCGTCTGAATCCGAGTTGGAATTAAATCCGCGCGCGCGGTCGGCGCATTTACGCGCAGTTTTGAAAAAATAAATCGCCGCTGATGCGGCGATTTTAATTTAACATATTTAGTCGATTTTTAACACTTTTCTATCAACAATTAATGCCCAATAGGCTTTTTGAGATGTGGAAAGTTGGTTATATTTTTCTTCAATTTTAGAATATATGGCGTCCAATTCGATGTTATACTGTTTTGACAGTTTGGCTTTGGTTTTTTTATATTCATTGCGTTCTGCCCATGTATTATATGGGTTCCGTTCTATTTCCCGTTGCAGGATTTTAAGTGATTCGGCGTATTTATTTTGGATTTCGACAAGACTTTTCCCCAATATAACAAGAGTATCCTTTATCTGCATGTATTTTGGTCCATATGCAGTGTCTTTTTCTACTTCTTGCTCGCAACTTCTGCAATTTGACGTCAATTCTTTGTACTTTTCTTTCGCGATTTCTGATTTTTGAAGAGCAGATTTCTTGAAAATAAACTGGGCGTCAGCATTATTGGCCGCTGCCATCATCATGGCTATCATGGCCAAGGCGTAAAATTTCTTTTTCATGTTAAACCCCTTTGTTGTCAAATAATATAGTATAAAAATATTTTTTGTCAAGTAAAAAGATTATACCTATTGACGCGGTTGCCGTAATTTTGTATTCTTGACCTTACAAAAGGAAAGAATATGAAAAAAATTCGGCATTATTTGTTGTTTGCGGTCGGTTGTTTGCTGTTTGCTGCGCCGGCGGCTGCGGTCTGCCCTGTATGCACGGTTGCGGTTGGCGCGGGTCTGGAAAGCGCCCGTTTGTTGGGCGTTGATGATGTAATTACCGGAATATGGGCTGGTGGATTGACGTTGTCCGTGTTCTTTTGGACGGCAGGCTGGTTGAAAAAACGCAATATAAAAAGCGTTTTCTGGCAAATAATTGCACCCTTTGTTTTATATTATGGATTGCTGGCTGGTGTGTATTTAATGCCGGGTATAAACTTTGGCGAACAAAGAATGTTTGGTATTGATAAATTTTTGCTGGGCGTGGTTGTTGGAACATTCGCGTTTTATCTGGGCGCACGCTGGTATGCAAAAATAAAGCAGAACAACGGCGGACACGCAAAATTTGCGTTTCAAAAAGTTATTGTTCCTCTTTCGTTTTTGCTGGTTGCAACCGCAGTATTCGCAGCAATAATTTATTTGTAAACCAAGGGATTATTAAATGAAAAAATCTGATAAAAAACTGACACTGGAACAGTTGATTGAAAAAGCAGACAATGCGAAAAAGGCAAATCCATTGGATTTATCATCTGATCAGGATTTAACTATTGCTTTGATGAATTTGGTTTCATTGGAAGAGCATTTCTTTTTCAGCGGCGCAAAAACAGGCAAAGTCGGTTTTTATGATTTAATAAATACAGTTCGTGAAATGCGCAAAGAATTGATGATGCGTATTGTAAAATCTAATAATGCACAAGATGGCGAAGTTTGGTGCATTTCTAAACATTTGTTGGCGGCATCTATGCGATTAAAAGAAGTTGGGGATAAGGCAAACGCCCAGGGTAAAAAGAAAGACGCCCAAGATTTATATGCCAAGGCATACGATTTGTATTCGCTGTTTTGGGGAATAAATATGGATTTGATTGATTTGGATGGGGTAAAAAAAATAGAAGGTGAAATTTTACCGTATACGCCATGCACCGCGTGCGAAAGTGCAAAATCAACCATTGCAAAAAAACCAGCAGAGAATAAATCCACGGTCAAACGTTTGGGCGAATGGGTAAAAAATGCAGTAAATTGCTGTATTGAATAAAAATTTGCTTTCATAATTAATTTTATTAAAATCACGCTAGTTCAGCGGGCGTAGTCCAATGGTAGAATGCAAGCTTCCCAAGCTTGAGACGAGGGTTCGATTCCCTTCGCCCGCACCAAGTTCAAAGAATGTGCATGTGAATCGGGTAATCTTGCGACGCGCACATCAATTCGCCGCTAATAACGCGGCTCGTTGTGTGCTTATTCGCTCGGTTTCCCTTCGCCCGCACCAAGTAATAGGATAGTGTAATGAAAGTTATAACAATGGTCGGTTCATTAAAATTTGAACCAGAAATCAGACATTGGTCAGAAAAATTAGAATTACAGGGTAATTGTGTATTATCTATAATTTATCCGACTATCCCTGATAAAGAGAAATATACCCCCGAGCAACATAAAATTCTTGATATTAATCACATAAAAAAGATTGATATGGCAGATGCTATTTTTGTGGTAAATAAAAATGGTTATATTGGTTCCAGTACACGGGCAGAGATTGAATACGCAAAAGAAAAAAATAAAGAAATTATATTTATGGAAAACAACTAATAAGAATAAGGTTTTTAAAATGATAGATTATAACAAAATTGCAGCAGATGTTTTAGATACGGAAATAAAGGGCTTGGCAGATTTGAAAACGGCCTTATTGGCGGATCCATCGTTTGGACGTGCGATCGATTTATTATTGCGTCGCACTGGCACAATTGTTGTAACTGGCATGGGAAAGTCCGGACATATTGCAAAAAAAATTGCCACAACAATGTCCAGCACCGGCAGCCGTGCGTTTTTCTTGCATCCTGGCGAAGCATCACATGGCGATATGTCAATCATTTCCCCCCAAGATGTAATTATCGCCATTTCTAACTCTGGTGAATCCAAGGAACTTTCTGACATTGTTGGCTATGCCAAGCGTTTCAGCGTCCCATTGATTTCAATTACACGCGCTGCGGATTCTGCATTGGCGCGCGCTGCGGACGTTTCATTGGTTATGCCCGCGGTTCCAGAATGCTGCATTATCGGCAAGGCACCAACGACCAGTATGGTTCAAACCCTGGCATTGGGTGATGTTTTGACCATTGTTCTAGAGCATGCAAATAATTTGACCCCAGACATGTATAAAAATTGGCATCCAGGTGGCAAATTGGGCGCATCCCTTATTCGCGTATCAGACTTAATGCACAAAGGCGAAGAGTTGCCCATAGTGAATGAAAATGATTCATTTGAACATGCAATTGATGTAATGGGCCGACCTGTGCGCTTTGGTTGTGTTGGTGTAATTGACGCGGTGGGCAAAATGGTTGGAATTTTGACCGATGGCGACATTCGCCGCCATGTTTCAGATGGTCTGACGGGCAGAAAAATGCACGAAATAATGAAGGCAAGCCCGTTTACTATCGGTTCCGACACTGTCGCGACCGAGGCTTTGCGCATTTTAAACGAAAAACAGATTCAGACCTTGTTTATACTTAATGATGCGGGTCGTCCGATTGGAATCATAAACTTTCATGATTTGCTGAAAGCGGGAATTGCTTGACTTTCGGATTTTTCTGCGCAATAATTATAGCAACCAAATAAAAACTCCTTCGCCTGTGGGCGCGGGACACCGAACGGCAAGTTTTGCTTTCGGTGGATTTTTATTGAAAAAACCAAAAGGAAAAAACATGGCAGTTGTAATCAGACTTGCACGTTATGGCGCAAAAAAACGCCCTTATTATCACATTGTTGTAACGGACAGCCGCGCGGCACGTAATTCTGGAAATATATTGGAAGTTATCGGAAAATATAATCCGATGGCAGCAAAAGATTCAGCGGATCGCATAATATTGGACGCAGACAAGGCAAAATCTTGGATGTCCAAGGGTGCGCGCCCATCAGACAGAATTTATAAATTCTTGGCCAATGCCGGCATTGTTTCTGCAAAACCATATCCAGTGCAGACAAAGAAAAATCAGCCATCTGAAAAAACACAGATGAAACTGAAAGACAAAGAAGCAAAATTGGCGAAAATAGCCGAAGCCAAAGCAGCAGCCGAAGCCGCAGCCAAGGCAGAATCTGAAAAACCAGCCGAAGCGCCAGTCGTGGAAGAAGCCGCAGTCGAAGCTCCAGTCGTGGAAGAAACTGTGACAGAAGAAGTTGTGACCGAAGAAGCTGCAGCTGAATAAAATTTAATGAACAGCATCGACAAAATTTTGGTTGGGAAAATTGTTGGCGCGCAGGGTTTGCGCGGCGATGTTCGTGTGCAAACTTATACTGAAAATCCAGATGATTTTAAGGGTTTTAAGTTTGCAGATATGGATTTAAAATTCGTTCGCGCATTACCTAATTCGTCGGTTGTTATTATGAAACCAAATAATGCCAATGATCGTAATGCGGCCGAGGCTTTACGTGGAATTGAACTGTTTATAGACAGAACCGCCCTGCCCGAATTGCCATCTGGCGAATTTTATCATACAGATTTAATTGGAATGTCTGTAAATAATAATGCTGTTGTTGCTGTTCATAATTTTGGTGCCGGGGATATTTTGGAACTGGATAACGGCGAAATGATTTCCTTTGCCGGCGCCAAAGTAGATTTTAAAAATAAAAAAATTACATTTTAAAGAATAAGGATATAGGTATGTTAAATATGAACATAGATGGCAATAATGCAAATATTGATATTAATATTGAAAATTTCAGAATGATAGATTCATTCAATAAAGACAGTTATACAGGCGCCACTACCGTTTTATATGGTGGTAAAATGTTACACGCCGTTATCGAAAAAGATGTACCGGTACAAGGTGTTATTAAGAAAGGTTCATACATTTCTATTATGAGGGGTAATGGAACCAGTAAAATTAATTCTGTCGCGGTTATATCATCTGGATTATACGATAAAGTTAGACGGGCATATGAACATAAAAGATAATAAAAAATGCACTTTAACATTTTGACGATTTTTCCAGAAATGTTTCCGTGTGCACCCGTGTTTGTTTCTTTTGCGAGTCAAAAAGCAGAATGATAAACTTTTTCAGAGAGAATGTGTAACGAAAAAGGAAATAAAATGGCAGATAAAACAATTAAAAATCCGCAAATCCTAAAGTCTGAAAAAATAATCAAGATAGAACGTGTATCGGAACATGTAGTTTCAGATAGAAATAGTTCAACTATTACGGGTGTTACCTATCGTATAACCACAGAACAAGGGGTTTATGATATTCATAACAGCAGAATTTCTAAAAAAATGATCCCTGCAGTGGGGTATAGCATTATTTCTGATACTCATAATGATCTTATGTATTTTGTATTTAAGGAAAGACAACACTAATGCACTTTAACATTCTGACGATTTTTCCAGAAATGTTTCCAGGAACCCTTGGTGGTGGGGTGGTTGGCCGTGCATTAAAAAACAATGTTTGGTCGTATGATGTTATAAATATGCGTGATTTTGGCGTTGGAAATTACAAGGCCGTTGATGACGAGCAATTTGGTGGTGGTGCCGGTCAGGTAATGATGCCAGAGCCAATCGCCCAATCTATAGATTTTGCGATTGAATCTGCCATAAAAGCGCAAAGAGCAAAAAGCAAAGAGCAAATAAAGATTATTTATTTTTCACCACGCGGACAGGTTTGGGATCAGAAAATGGCCAGAAAGCTTGTTTCAGACTTCAACTTTCAACCTTCAACCTTTATACTTTTGTGTGGTCGGTATGAAGGCATAGATCAGCGGGTAATTGACGAGTATGATATTCAGGAAATAAGCATAGGCGATTATATTCTGTCGGGCGGGGAAATTGCATCACAGGTTTTTATTGACAGCGTGGTCCGTCTGATGGATAATGTGCTGCATGGTGGGCATGAGTCCACCGAAAACGAAAGTTTTGAAATCGGGGGGTTAGAATGGCCGTTATACACCCGCCCGTCGACATGGCGTGGACGTAATGTCCCAGAAGTCCTGTTGTCTGGTCATCACGGCAATATAGAAAGATGGCAGAAAAACATGTCGGACGAAACAACAAAAGAAAGACGTCCGGATTTATTAAAGGAAAAAACAAAATGAACATCATTAAAAAAATTGAAAAGAAACAAATTGAAAAATTGACTGCGGACAAGACTATTCCAAACTTCAAGGCTGGCGATACTCTTAAAGTTTATGTCAAAATCAAAGATGGTGAAAAATTCCGTACCCAGATATTCGAAGGCGTTATCATCGCCCGTGATGGCAGTGAATCATTCACAATCCGCAAAGAATCTTATGGTGTTGGCGTTGAACGCAAATTCCCATTGCATTCCCCTGCGATTGAAAAAATAGAAAAAGTTCGCATCGGTAAAGTGCGTCGTGCAAAGTTATTCTTCTTGCGTGGTTTGTCTGGTAAAAAGGCCCGTATCGTGGAAGACTTGGCAGCAACCGCCGCAGAAAAAAATGCAAAATAATTTTTGCGCATTTTTGCGCAAAATTATTTAATAAATAATGAACAATGAAAAGCATCACAAATAATTTTTGCAAAACATTTGTAAAACATTTTGTTTGCTGGGGCTTTTCTTTGTTCGTTATCTTTGGCTCGTTAAATGCATTTGCTGCGGAAAATGGATTTATCGACAGAAAAACCGCCGTTATTCGATTTATGAACAAGGCTGCGGGCAAAACGCACACTGCATCATTGCCTGTCGCCAGAAAATCACAGGTTGAAAAACTTTCGGTAGTTGTTCGTGCATGCAAACAAACTGGGCCATATACGGCGGAAAACTTTTATATGTTCGTTGAAATTGAAAAAAACGGCAAAAAGATTTTCAGCGGTTGGATGGACAGAAACGAACCTGGCGACAATCCGTTGCAAGATGCTGACTATGATTTATGGTTGATAAAGTGCGAATAAGGAGAAAGAAATGAAATTTATAAAATCAAATTTAAAATTGGTTGTTGGAATTTTGGCACTGGCATTGGCTGTTTCAGTGTTTTTTATTGCGATGAAATCGCAAAGTAATTTGGAAGAAGGAAATCTGCGTGCATGGTTGTCCGCATCAGATACCAGACGCGCTGCGGCGGTTGAAATTCTTTCCGGAACTTCGGAAAATTCCGATTTGATGATAGCCTGTGTTTCTAAAATGGCATCTATGTCGGATTCTGCAAATGTAAAAGTTCGCGACGCAGTATCATTGTGCTCTATTGGGATTGCGCTTCGTAATGACAACGAATAAAAATATCCTTTGTTTGGGCATTGAATCTTCGTGCGATGAAACCAGCGCTGCGATTGTCAGTAGCGATCGTGAAATTTTGTCGCATATTATTTATTCCCAAATCCCACAGCATCAAAAATTTGGCGGAGTTGTTCCTGAATTGGCTGCGCGCGCACATATTCTTGTCATCGATGAAGTTGTTGGCAAGGCTTTGGCTGATGCTGGCAAAACCATTGCGGACATTGATGTTGTTGCTGCGACTGCGGGACCAGGTTTAATAGGCGGCGTCCTGGTTGGTTGGGAATTTGCCGTTGGTCTGACCCAATCAACTGGCAAGCCGTTGGTTGCGGTAAATCATCTCGAGGGTCATGCCCTGGTACCCAGACTTTCGAACAATGTTCCATTTCCTTATTTATTAATGTTGGCATCTGGCGGACATTCACAAATTTTATTGGCGCGTGGTGTGGGCGATTATGAAATAATTGGGCAGACACTGGACGACAGCGCTGGCGAAGCATTTGATAAAGTATCAAAAATGTTGGGATTGGGATATCCAGGTGGGCCAATTGTTGATGAACGTTCAAAATTGGGCGACAAAAATGCATTTAAATTTCCACGACCATTGTGCGACAAGCCTGGGTGTGATTTTTCTTTCAGTGGGATAAAAACATCCGTCAGAACACAAATAAATAATGCCAATGAACAAAGTGAAGAGTTTATAAACAATATTTGTGCATCGTTCCAGGCAGCAGTCGTCGATTGTATTGTAAATCGGTTGCAAAACGCTTTGTCAGATCCGCGAGTTATTGATGCTGCCCCACAGACAATGGTTGTTGCGGGTGGCGTTGCAAAAAATTCAGCAATTCGCGCGGCTATGGAGAAATTGGCAAAAGATTCTGACATGGAATTTGCCGCGCCACAATTAAATTTATGCACAGATAACGGCGCAATGATTGCATGGGCCGGAATAGAAAACTATTTGTTGGGACGCGTTGTGCATGAACCAATTGCCCCCCGCCCACGCTGGCCATTGACAGAGTTATGATATTTGACAGAATTTTTGAATATGCTAAAATATAAGTCATGCTTTCAGAAAAAGAAAAATTTTATGAAGCCGCAACCCAAAAACTGATTCAAAAAGTGGATGAATTTAATTTGGGAATGCAGGATAGTATAAAAGCAAAAAATCTTGTTGCTTTATTTCGAAACAGTTTCAAACTTCCAAGTGTTAAACATTATGTGTTTTATCCATATTTTGGTGAAAAAATGAACGCTTTCAAATATGATTCTGACGGATTTTGTAAAACTTCATATTTGTATAAAAATCTTATGAAAAATTGTAATTTTGAATTGTACTATATTGATAACATTTGGACCTATGGGCCACATCACTATTTGTTTCACAATCCAACAAAACAAGTTTTTGATTTAACATTTGACCAGTATACTAACATTGGTATAGAGATTCCTTATAATATTGGCTCAAAAGTAATTGAAAACGCTAAAAATTATGAAGTTGCGTCCCTTTTTGCAGATGCGATTGGGATAAAGATAGAGAGATAAATATACCATAGTCGTCCCGTAGCATCCCCAGTTATAATTATTGAATTTTGTGTTAGTTTTGTTATAATAACGGTTATGATAAGTAAATTAGAATCTTATAACGAAGCAACCAAGGGATTAGTAATTTTGGCCGAAGATTACGAAGTTCCAAAGGTTGGTAAATATTCACTTCCTGAAATAGTTCAATCGTTACGCGAATCTTTTAAGTATAAATTAACCTATAAAAAAGTTTTTGGTGATTTAATAGAGCGAGAATGTAATCCGTCAACAGGCTTTTGCTTGATAAGTAGCTACTATATTTATAATTCAACTGGGGGCCAAGACATTTGGAAAATAATGAAAAATCCAGTTCATTGGTGGTTGGAACATAATTTAATTAGTGGGCCTTTTGATATAACATATGATCAATTTAATAATGTGGGTTTTTCATATCAGACAAAATTACAAGAATTACGAATCCCCAATGATAAAATTTGGACAAAAGACATACATGAAAGAGCAATGATTTTAGGTAAATGTGCAGGACTTGAATAATATGATTGAAAAACCGGCGCCTCTTGTCCAGCCTGATATGATTTTCAGTGTATCTGACGCGTCTGCGCTGTTAAAGGGCGTTGTGGAAACTGCTTTCTCACAAATTCGTATTCGTGGTGAATTATCACAAATTACTCGTGCGTCCAGTGGCCATGTTTATATGACGGTCAAGGATTCTGGTGCCGCAATTAATGCAATTATTTGGCGTGGAACGCCCTTGCCTTTTCAATTGGCGGACGGGCTAGAGGTCATCGTAACCGGCAAATTTACAACCTATCCCGCGCGCAGCAATTATCAAATTATTGTATCAGAAATTGAAATGGCTGGCGTGGGCGCAATTCTGAAAATGCTGGAAGAGCGCAAACAAAAACTGGCGGCCCAGGGATTATTTGACGCATCGCGTAAAAAAGCATTGCCCCGTTTCCCATCGGTAATTGGAATTGTAACCAGTCCAACCGGCGCTGCATTTCAAGATATTTGTAATCGCCTGCGCGAGCGTTTCCCGGTCAAGGTTTTATTGTATCCTGCAACGGTTCAGGGAACAACCGCCGCGGCCGAGGTTGCGGCCGGCGTAAAATACTTTAACGATAAAAAAAATGTAGATGTAATAATTGTTGCACGTGGCGGCGGATCGTTGGAAGATTTATTACCTTTTTCCGAAGAAATTGTTGTTCGTGCGGTTGCGGAATCAGAAATCCCAGTTGTGTCCGGTGTTGGACATGAACCAGATTGGATGTTGATTGATTTTGCCGCTGATGTTCGTGCGCCGACCCCAACAGGCGCCGCGGAAATAGTCGTTCCGACCAAGGTTTCATTGATTCAGGAAATAGAAACAATTTGGCACAGATTACATTCCAGTTTTTCATCAAAATTATTAAATGCGCGTGCTCGTATGGATTCAATCGTAATAAAAAGTCCGCGTCAGTTGATTATGGAACAGCAACAGCGTGTTGACGACGCGTCAAAGACATTGGGGATGTTGTATACAAATAAACTTTCCAAAATGCGGCAATCGGTTTCTCATTTTGAACAAATGTTAAATTCACTCAGTTATAAAAATGTTTTGAATCGTGGATTTGCGATGGTTCGTAATGGGAATAAAATAATTGGGCGCGCGTCAGATTTCAAACGCCCAGCCCAAATTGAATTCAGTGATGGTGTTGTAGAGATTTAATTTTTTATCAATGTTTTTGCAGTGGCGATGGATTCTGGTGTAATTTTGTCTCCACTGATAATTCTGGCGATTTCATTTATGCGTGCTTCATTTTCTATTTTGCAAACGGTGGTTGTTGTTGTGTCGTTTGTGGAATTTTTCTGTATTAAAAAGTGTGAGTTGGCAAAACCAGCAACCTGGGCAGAATGAGTAATTACCAACGCTTGCCAATTGGATGCCAGACGTGCCAATCGCGCGCCGACCGCGCTGGCGGTTGCACCACTTATACCTGTATCAACCTCGTCAAAGATAAATGTTTTGGCCATCGTATTGCCCATTAAAACCACGCGCAGTGCCAGCATCATACGGGCCAATTCGCCGCCACTGGCGATTTTATGTAATGGCGCAAATGGTGTTCCAGGATTCGTTTTAATCAGGAATACAACATCGTCGCTGCCGCGCTCGCCGGGGGTTGTGGGCGAAATTTGGACCTGGAAATCGGCCTGCCCCAGCTTTAAATCCGGGAATTCAGACACGATTGCAGTGCGCAATGCCGCAGACGCGGCAATACGTTCCTTTGTCAAATCAGATGCGATTTTTTCATACGCGGATTTAGCGGCTTTCGCGGTCATGGTTGCCGTTTTCAATTCTGAATCCGAATTATCTATGGCATTTAATTGCTGGGTCATCTCGCGCAGCTTTTCTGGCAATTCATCCGCTGAAACCCTGTGTTTCCGGGCGATTGCACGGATTGCGAACAGACGCGACTCGATACTTTCCAATGATTCTGTGTCGGTTTCGATCGGCGAAATCTTGTTTTCCAAATCTGCAGCGGTTTCCGCAATGTTGTAAAGCGCGTCAATTTGACCGGAATACGGGTTCGGTTCGGTTTTTATCCGCTCTAAAATATGCGCTATATTGAAAATCTTTTCGTCCAGGCCACGGATTGCCTGGCTGGCATCATTCAATATGGCAGAATTCTTTTCGGCGTCCATCATTTGGGCGCGTCTGGTCGCCAATTCATCCTCTTCCCCGGGTAATGGGTTCAATGCGGACAACTCTTTGACATTATGTTGTAAAAATTCACGATCGGCCGCGCTGCGGGTAATTAAATCCTGCAGTTCTTTTAATCGTTTTTCTGCCACGTGAAGCGAATTGTATGCTTCGCGGACTGGGACCAGGTCATAACCCCCAAATTCGTCCAATGCATTAATGTGTGTTGCGGTATCCAATAAAGAATGATTTTCAAATTGGCCATGAATTTCGCAAATCTGATCACCGATCTGCTTTAATGTTTTAATACTGACCGGGACATCGTTGATCCAGGCCTTGCTTTTCCCATCTGCGCCCAATGTGCGGCGCAAAACTATTGTGCCATCTGATTCTATGCCCTGCTCGGCAAGAATTTCCAAATTATTTGGGCAGTTAAATTCTGCAATAACCTGGGCATTTTCGCATCCATGGCGAACCAATCCGGTATCACTGCGCGCACCCAAAGAAAGCGCCAATGCGTCCAGCAAAATAGACTTGCCCGCGCCGGTTTCCCCGGTCAATACGTTCAGTCCAGCGCCGAATTCCAGATTCAGTTTATCAATCAAAACGATGTTGGAAATATACAGACTTGTCAACATGTGGGTATTATAGAATAAAAAACCGCGCCTATTCAACGATTTTTTCCAGCTGCCAATTATTCAGCCACAATATAAACCCAGAAATATGGCAATCCGGATGAGTTGCGCGCAATAAAGTCGCATAAAGCGTCATGGTGTTTTCGTAATCGCCCCGGCGTGCACGGGTTGTATCGGTTTTATAGTCAATAAAAAGTATTTTTTTGCCAGTTTCGTCATTGATATAAACCAGCCGGTCTATGCGTTTGCTGTAAAATTTTCCGGAAACAAAGCCGGCGATTGGGACCTCTGCCCGACTGCCCTGTCCCCAAAATTTTGCCAGTTCTGGGTCGGATTTTATTCGTTTTGCAATTTCATTGTCGTCATCAAGTTTTAAAAATTGCAGTTGCCGATGAATATCTGTGCCGTGGTCAGTGGCAAATTTTGCATCGGTCTTTTTCGCTAAAAATTCAGCCATATTTTCAGTCATTTTTTATCACTATTTTTTCGCCGTCAAACTGTGCAGATGGCATTGATTGTAAAACTTCCCACAGCCGTGTATGCCACGCATCTGCTGGGGGATTTTTATTTGCGCAGAATCCGTAAATATACAATTGATCGCGCGCCCGTGTCATTGCAACATACAGCAAGCGCCAGTATTCGGCCATTTTTTTATCCATATCAATTTGTGCGGCCCTGTCCCATACATCTGAATTATTGGCGCGTGGGGACCACAACCATCCAAATTTATCAATAGATACAACCTTTTCAGGCTTGTCATGAGGTGTGCGAATAGTATCTATTAAAAATACTATCGGCGCTTCTAATCCCTTGCTGCTGTGGGCTGTCGCGATGCGAACGCCATCTGCAGCGCTGGTTTCGCGCTTTATTTCACTGCCGCCTTCGATGAACCATTTCAGAAAGTGCTTCAACATTCCACTTTGCGTTCTTTCATATGAAAGACAGATAGTTAAAAACTCTTCCAGTGGCTCTATAATTTGTCCGCCCAATGCAGAAATCATTTTTTCGCGGCGATTATCTGTATTCAGCACTTTGATAAAGAATGAATACGGCGCAAGAGTTTTTGCCCAATCAGATATTTCTGAAAGCTGGGCATAAATTTCAGGATGCTGGGATTCTAGAACTTCATAAACGGACGCGTCACCCCTGTTATTACATAATGCGAATAAATCGCGCTCAGACAGTCGAAACAGTGGGCTTTTTAATACGCATGCCAGTGAATAGCTGTCGCCCATATCAATGCACCAGCGGGCCAAATTCAGCAAATCCCCAATCGCTGGGAATTCTGGTAAAACAATTCTGTCGCTGCCTGCAACCGCAATGCCATGTTTTTTCAGCTCGTTTACCAATGCCGCCGCAAAAGGCGCACGGCGTTGCACCAATACCATGATGTCCCCGGGTGCTGCACCATTCTTTATTTTATCTTCGATATCGGTTGCAATTTTTGTAATGTAATCACGGCGCGCAGTTGCCGTTTTTTCTTCAGATTGATGCAGCAAATTTAATTCTACACAACCATGTGCGGTACTGCGAAAAACCTTGTGATTATTGTTTGAAAAGCCATCTAATTGATCAAAAAAGTAATCAACTGTGTTCAGAATTGGCGCTGCGCTGCGGAAACTTTGTGCCAACGGAATTTCTTGGATAGTCCGCAGATTGTTTTTTATTTGTGCGTCAATTTCCGCCCTGGATGCGGCAAAAGCATTTGGGTCTGCGCCCTGAAACCCATAAATAGATTGTTTTGTATCGCCAACTACAAATAAAGAATGCGGATTTTCGCCTTTATCGCCATCAGTAAAAAAATCTGTCCCCAACGCTTTTAATATATCCCACTGCTCTGGTGATGTGTCTTGGGCTTCATCAACCAGAATATGGTGTAACGACAAATCCAACTGGGATAATACCCAACCCATATTTTCCGGATTGGAGAACAGCCGGCGAGTATAAAGAATCAGGTCATCAAAATCCAATAAATTACGTGAATATTTTAAATCTTTATATGTTTGCGCAAATGCAGACGAAAGATCAAATAAGGCAAGCGTATCCTTGAAAATTTCCAGGTTTTCTTCTTGTTGGGAAATGGCATAAACGCGGTCTTGCTCGGCTTGTAAAT
>CAZHPG010000005.1:0-14341 GCA_964534055.1 uncultured Muribaculaceae bacterium
GGTGGCCTTGTCCTGTTTGGCAGAAAGATCTGTCTCATCCACCAAACCCGACGTTATGTTGGTAACATAATTTTCAACTGCCTGGGCCGAAGGATAATCTGTCGCGCCTTCACCCGCAGTTATAGATGCCCCTATATCCTGGGTTTTATTTTCTGTACGTTCTACACCAGTCAGGTCAATCCCTTGTTGTATGTCTTGAATTGCCTGTTCCAATTCGTTTATCGCCGGCACGACAACCTTGGATGTTGTGTTCAAGGTCTGTGTGTCCCCTATTTTTGCATTGAATGTGCTTGTACCAACAACACCACCATTGGGCAGCAATTCAGCATTTGCCGCGCCTGCAGCCATTAAACTTATCAGCGATACAAATATTGTTTTCCTCATTTATTCTTCCCTTTCTGTTTCTATTTTATCACAAATTTTTACATTTTAAAACTGTGATATGTTAATAAACTTTCATAAATGTTGGACCATTTACATTACTTCCACTTTTATCCACTGCAACAACATACCCGCCATCTCCTGCCGTCAGTTCTGATGCGGGCGGAACGACTATAACTTTGTCTGCTGCGATCCCCGAATCGGTCAGGTTTCCTTCGGCATCGGTCAAACCCGCCAAATTTCCACCTGCTGCGCCCGCAACTTTGTCAGCCTTGCCAGATATATCAACATTGGTAAGGGTCGCAATATCCACCAGGTTCTGCCAGGATTCATCACCGATCAAACGCCATTGAACATAGCCAGAAACAGAATCAAAACGCATTTCAATTTCGCGACCATTTTGACCATCCGCACCATCGACACCATTGGTTCCGTCTAACCCGTTTGTTCCGTCTGCCCCACGTAAACTGGCCAGAGATACCAAATTTGTCCAAGCAGTATCGCCAGCATATTGCCATTGCAAATAAGTTCCATCATTGCGGATAACAATATCGCGTCCATCTGCGCCCGCCGGACCGGTCAGACCTATTTCTCCCTGGGGACCTGCTGGTCCCGGCTCGCCAGGATCACCCTTGTCGCCCTTTTCGCCGTTGCCAGATGATGAAATTATTTTCTGTCCATCGGCGCCCTCGGAAATTGTTACATTATCGCCAGCAACCAGGTCCGCCCTGAACAACTTTTCGTCTAAAAGAGTATCGGTCTGTGGAATGTCATAATAATTCGACAAATCCACTTGCGGCTCTAAATTATTTACTACGTTTTCCAAATAATCATACTGTTGCTGGGTGACATAGTTGGAAAGATCTATATTTGTTGTGCCACCTCCACCCGTTTGATCCTTTACCACAGCGCCCGGCTTGACATAGTTTACCCCGCTGCCCAAAAATTTTCCGATTGTGTTATATGTGCCCACACGGGTTGTAGGCGCCTGATTACTTGGGGTTGTCGCTGTCGTCGTCGCAGTCCCGACACGCAGCGGTGAAGTTGCCCGAATTGGAACAGTGATGCGCGCAGACGATGGCGATGCAGACGAAACATTCATGCCATTCGCCGATTTAACAGTGATTGCAGCATTTGTATTTCCAGCAAAACCAACAACACCCGCAGCGAACATAACAGCCACACTACGCACGATAGTTTTACTTTTAATATAAAAACTTGGCGAACTCATATCCTCTCTCTTACCCCTTCCCTTTTTTTATCGCTTAGCAATTCTCCTAGAAATAATATCTTAACCCTATGCTGACCGAGTTATTCATAACCCATCCAGTTTTGCGCGTAAAATCATAAGTGGTTGACGGATCATAAGCATCTTCTACTTGACGTGTATGATTTGTTCCCATAAATGTTGAAAATTTATAGCCAATATCCAGCGCAAATCGATCGCCCAGCGGAAGTTGGTATCCAAAATGCAACGCTGCAATCGGCGAAAATTGGCGCTTTGTTTCCTGTCCGGTTAAAAATGTGCTTGGCCCCGTGATGCGGGTCATCGGGAAAGCGATACCCAAACCTGGGCCCACATAAAAACCACCCCAACGTTGTTCCGGGGTATTGTAAAGCGCATTAAACGTCAAATATGGCGCGGAAATCGCAAATTCTATATCATCAGCCGCATCGGAATGCTCGCCAGTATATCCGCCTTCCAGTTCAATCCGCCAATGTTTTGTATACCAGCGACCAACTGATGCGGTGAATCCCATCATTGATTCAAACGAGTATTTATCCACACAATATTGTCCGCCCGGGCAATATACGCCATCCAAATAGTGCTTTGATTTGAAACTTGCGAAAGTATGAACGTATTTCAACGCACCATACCAATCACGCTGGAAAGGACGTTTGTAATAATCACGCGGGTACATTGCTGGCGGCACAGCGTCAACCGGCGCCGGATTTTGGACATAAACAGGCGCGGATATTACAACCGCAGGCCTGACATAACCACCGCTGTAATTAAAGTTATTTACAACTTTTAATCCATCATTTGAAACATGTGCGCCATAAACAGCAGGCACCCAGGTAAGTATACCCAGCGAAACACAGGTAAATATTGATTTTTTCATGGCAAAACGCTTCCTATATTATGGTTCATTATACCACAAAAAGGGGTATAAAAAAAACACAGATAGCGGAAATTGCAAAAAAATTATTTAATAAAAGAAAAAGCTGGAAATTACTTTGATTTTTTAATTGCGCGCCATACTTTTCGATTCGCCATATGACCCGCATAATCTTCTGAAAAGTTATGACCACCCTGCCCGTCAGCGACAAAAAATAAGTAATTCGTGTCCGCAGGATTTAATACTGCCGTAATTGCTTCACGCCCAGGATTTGCAATCGGGCTGGGCGGCAAGCCGTAATGTTTATAAGTATTAAACGGGCTGTTCATCTGTAAATGACCGCTTAACAATGGCGCGCCTTGCATGTCGCCCAACTCTTTGGTCAGCGCATAAACAATTGTTGGGTCGGCTTGCAATTTCATACGTTTGTTTAATCTGTTCAGATAAACACTGGCAACGATTGGCATTTCATCTGTTTTTGGTGTTTCTTTCTGAACTATGCTGGCCAATGTTATGACCTGGTTCCAAGATTTTAATGGTTGTGGCGCATGACGACCAGATACTTCCCATCCACGCTGAATTTCCGCCATTTTATTTTTCATCATATCTATTACTTCGGCGCGGGGGGTTCCCTTGGACACACGATAAGTATCGGGGAATAATTCGCCCTCGGCCGGACAAGTCATGCCACATGCCGATCCCGCCAAGAATCTGTTTTCGTCCAAAATCACGACTATCTGTTTTGTTGTCAATCCTTCGGGGATAACAATTGTTGTGCTGGCGATATCGCCACGCGCCATCATTCTGGCAATGCGCCAAACACTGGTGCGTGCAGGTAAATCATAGACACCTGCCTGGATTTCGCCGCCAAAACCCATAACCATCAGCTTGAAAGCATCAGATGAATTAATCCATCCGCGACTCTTCATTTGTTGGGCAATACTGCCAACGGATTGACCGCGCACCACCGAAAACGATTCGGGCCCAGACATTGGACTGTGTAATCCGACAAACCAAAACCCAGCAATAAAAACTATAAACATTGCCACAATAGCAGATAAAACAAAACAACGACGTCCGCGAAATACCGCAGATTTGTCTGTATAAACTGATTTTTTAGATTTTCTTTTTTTCATAGCAAGCAAAGGTAGCATTTGTATAATAAAAATAAAAGTAAAAGTTGCGCCTTTAATTTTTAGTTAATAATCTTTCCAATTTTGCTTTTTAATAAACTTTTTTCTGACTGGGAATTTTCAAAAAAGCCTTCTATTTTTCCAATCTGCTTTCCATCGCGGAAAAATACCAGGGCTGGAAATTCTGAAACTTTCACAACCGCCAACAACTCGTCAGACGGATTGATTACTTTGATGTGGGTTTTTTCTATACCATCAAAAAGTTCTTTCATGGGAATTGAAACCAGCAAGCAAGTTATCAAATCTTCTTTATTTAATTCCAAAACAACCAGCCCTGGCATTGTATCAATGTTTGCCATTACATCTTCGGATTTTATCGGTTTGGTCAGAACGATATCGCCACCATATCTGTCCATGAATAAATCTTCTGCGCGACGCGGATCAGCATCGTATTCCGCCTGGATTTCTTTTTCTTGCGTTGCATTTCTGGCAAGTCTAATAGCCTTGGCAACCGGACACGCTTTTTCGCATGCTCCACAACCAATGCATTTTGATTCATCATGAGCAATGCGACCCGCATCCGAATCCCAATACAACGCGCCTGTTGGACATGCTGAAATACCGCCACAAGCCGGCGCCATATCACAAATTTTATGATTAATAATAACTTTCATTACTAGAACCTTATTTTAAATAAAAAGCGAATTTTCATTCGCCTTTTATCTCTTATATCTTTTTCAGCACGATGGTTGCGTTGGTGCCGCCAAAGCCGAACGAGTTGCTGACCGCAATATCAATCTTACGTTTTTTGGCAGTGTTTGGAACAAGATCAAAATCACCAACCATATCTTCGGGATCATTCAAATTGATAGTTGCTGGTGCAATTTGATCGCGAATTGCCAAGACCGAGAAAATCGCCTCGACCGCGCCGGCCGCACCCAGCAAGTGTCCTGTCATAGATTTCGTGCTGGACATTGATACTGGTGCATTGCCAAATAAAGTTTTTACTGCTGTCAATTCGCCAACGTCGCCCAATCCTGTGCTGGTTCCGTGCGCATTGATATAATCAACCGATTCGGGCGATATATTCGCATCTTTTAATGCCGCGCGCATTGAACGCATACCGCCTTCGCCGCCCTCGGCGGGGGCAGTAATATGATAGGCGTCGCCGCTCATTCCATATCCTGCAACTTCGGCATAAATCTTTGCACCCCGGGCCTTGGCATGTTCGTATTCTTCCAATACCAAAATGCCCGAGCCTTCGGCAATTACAAATCCATCACGACCCTTGTCCCATGGACGCGAAGCGCCAGTCGGATCATCATTGCGTGTTGAAAGCGCGCGCATCGCGCAAAATCCAGCCATACCGATTCGGCAAATTCCGGCCTCGGTTCCGCCACAAATCATTACATCTGCGTCACCGTGTTGAATCAAACGGGCGCCTTCGCCGATTGAATGAGTGCCAGTCGCACATGCCGTAACCAATGAAAGATTTGGTCCCTTGAATCCATGTTTGATTGAAACCTGACCAGCGGCCATGTTTATCAAAACCTTTGGTATAAAAAATGGACTTACATATTTTGGACCATTTTTATCCAACTCGACCGAAACTTCATACATATTTTGCAATCCACCAACACCACTGCCGATGCAAACGCCGACGCGTTCTGGATCGCCCAGTTCGCCAGCATCACGAACCGCCTGGTCGGCCGCAACCATTGCATACATTGTGGATTTATCCAGTTTGCGTTGTTCTTTTGGTTCGGCGATTAAATCGAAATCGCATTCACCCTCGCCCTTGCCCTGTGTTGGAATACCACCAATTTGGGATGGAATATCTGAAACATCAATTTCAGTAATTGTTTTGATGCCAGATTTTCCAGCAATAATATTATTCCAGGCGAATTCAACGCCTGTGCCGACGGGGGAAACAATTCCCATACCGGTAATGACTACCCTACGTGTCATAAGAAATCCTCTTGTTTGTATAAACTCACTTTGGATTTTACATGAATGGTGAAAAAATTCAAGCAAAAGCGCAAAAATCAAATCAAACACAAAAATATTAAAAAAGTCGCGCCCCGGCGCGACCATGACCAGTAAAAAACCCGCTTGCGCGGGTCTTTATTATTTTGCAGCAGGTTTAACGCTTGCGTCAATATATCTGACCGCGTCCCCAACCGTTTGCATTTTGGCAGCAGCATCGTCTGGGATTGTGATGTTGAATTCTTTTTCAACTTCCATGACGAATTCGACAACGTCCAAGCTGTCTGCGCCCAGGTCTGCAACGAATTTTGCATCCATGACGACCTTTTCTTTGGCGACGCCTAATTTTTCAACTATTACTTCTTGAACTTTATCAAAAGTGCTCATTTTTTATCCTTAAGTTTAGGTTAAACTTTATGTGCCCGTTTTTTTGTGTTTTTTTATGGGCGACTTGACATAAGATACCACCCAGGCGCCCCCCCTGTCAAGTTTTATAACAAATTATAACACGGGGATATTTGTCAATATATTATTCATATTTTCGCGCAATTGCTCACGATCCGCGCACCAAACCAATTGTCGCGACAGATATTTACAAACATCATTCATCTGAATATCCGAAAGTTTTGCGTCGGCGACAAGGTCGCACCATGCCTTTCGCGGATCTGCCAAATGCCGACCCCGCGATGGGAAAACCCACGCGCAACTTTGTGAAATATTTCGCAACAAAACAACCGCCGGATCCGACAAAGGACGCGACAGCCACGTATCGTTATTAAAGTCCAAATCGCGCCAGCGCATAGAAAATATTTCTGACTTACGCGCAAACCCAAATATCAGCATCAGAAAAGCGCTGCGCAACACGGGATTTTTTTCTTTCTTTATTGCGGCCAACAACCGAGCGAATTCGTTTGCGCCAAATTTTGCCTTTCTGCGGCATTCTTGAAACTTTTGTAAATTTTCGGCGGGATTTTTACGAATATGCCCATTGGCCAGCGCGAACTTGAACATACTGTTCATGATTTCCAGCATACGATTGGCGGTCGCTGCGCCACCATTGGTGCAAATTTGTTTATGAACGGCGGCTAACTCTTCTGGGGTGATTTCCCAAACCTCGCGCTTCATCAAAGGGGCCCAATGTTTTGTAACGGCGCGTTCCAACTTTTTCATTCCATCGGCCGAGCGTTTAATTTTTCGCGCAGAAAAAACTTCGAACAACTTGTCAAAAACTATATGATTGCGGCGAACCGGTATTGGCGCAGACGCGGACAATATTTTTTTCATGACTTCGGCGCGGGCGTCTTCTATGGAAACTTCGGGCCAGCGGCCAATTATTATACGTTCGTCTTTGCCATGCACCCGTTTGCGAGTGAAAAATGTTTTTACCCCACGCGAGGTGATATACAAACGCAATCTGGGTTCGGAAATATCCTGGACAACATCAAAGCCCGTTTCTGGCACTGACAGATTGTCCAAAATATGCGGTGAAAAGAAAAATTGATGTGACATATCGTGCCTTACCTTATAATATGAACCTTTGCGTCTGGGGTGTCCGATAAAAAGGATATATTTCCATTATCAAATATAATTGCTGCATAATTATCAATTCCATATCCATTAACATCTTTGGAATTTAATAAATCCAATAATACTTCTTTATAATTTTCTGGCATCCCGAAATCTTTAACCAAACCATCATAATGAACATCGGCAAATCCTTTGATAAAACCCAGACCTGGCAACAAATCTAATTGTGATAAATCATTTTCTATGTCGTCAGAATTATCATACCAATCAAACCAACAACATGCCCCGGCAGAAGCCCCAGATAAAACTATTCCTTTATCGGCATATTCTTTCAAAAGTTTATCAAATCCAATTTCTTTCCATCTGTTCAACATAAATTTAGTGTCGCCACCACCAACAACTATTATATCCGTATTATCAAGGACTTTTCTTATTTTTGATTCCGTTGGTGTTTCATTTGCCAATTTTAGTTCGCTTACATTACAACCCATGCGTTGCCCAAAATGTTCCTTGATACAAGTCGTATATTTTTGCATGTCGCCAGAAGCAGTCCCGACAAACAACACATTCGGGTTTTCTTTGCCAGACATTTCAATAATTTTTCTATCTATGATGGTTATTTTTGTCGGGTATTCTTCGTCTGTATCATCTGGTAAAAAAGCCCACCATCCCAAATCATCACCACCACATGCAATAATTTTCATAGTCGTCTCTTTTTTTAATACTAATAAAAATTATTTCCCTATTACCGACAGATAAATCCGGCATCAAAAAAATATTATTTGATTGCGAATACTGCCTTGGCCAAATTTTTTCTGGTGGCGGACAATAAAACCTGTGCGTTATTATATTCAGCCACTGCCGCATTATAATTCAAATACTTTTTATGCAATTTGCAATCAGTTTGCTCGCATGGCTCTGCGCAATTAAAATAGGTGCACTCGACAGTCCAACCATATTCAGTTGTGGTGCCACGTTCAGGAACATATTTCAATGTTTGGAATCTATGAACACAGCTATAATTTTTCATTAATCTATCGCCGGCATCATCGGTCGGGCTAACATATTTATCTTCATTTCTCCAAATTCCAGTCACGCACTTTCCGTTTTCATCAACGCTACTTTCTTCCATTATTAGCGACAAATAATGCTTATAGTTTTGGTGTGCTGATTTTTTACCCGTAACGGCTTGGTCAACGGCTTCTTTTTTGTTTTTCAGGTTTTCTATATATATTTTAAAAATATTCATTTTTCCCAGATTTTCTTTTTTTAAAATAGTCATTTTCAGGTTCCTTTGTTGTTATACATTCTCTACTGCCCTTACAAACCCTAGTTCCCAACTTTCAGCGCATTGATAAATGCACTTTGGGGGATTTCAACGTTTCCAAAACTGCGCAAACGCTTTTTACCCTCTTTCTGTTTTTCCAATAACTTACGTTTACGCGAAATATCCCCGCCATAACATTTTGCCGTAACGTCTTTACGAAATGCCGCAATTGTTTCACGTGCGATGATTTTTCCACCAATTGCCGCCTGGATTGGAATTTTGAATTGATGCCGTGGAATTAAGTCTTTTAATTTCTCCACAATTTGCCGACCGCGCTTTTCCGCGAATGACCGATGACACATAAAAGATAATGGCTCTACGGGCTCGTCATTTACCAGAACTGAAACCTTTACCAAGTCTGCAACTTCGTATCCGTCCAGCGCATAGTCAAAACTGGCATAGCCCTGGCTGGCGGACTTTACACGATCATAAAAATCAAAGACAATTTCAGCCAACGGCAATTTATAAACCAAAACTGCCCTGCCCCCGACATAACTGATGTTTTCTTGGACCCCGCGACGCTCTATACACAGCGACATCATCGCCCCCAGATATTTATCGGGCGCCATTATTGTTGCGCGAACCCATGGCTCTTCTATGCTTTCAATCATAACTGGATCTGGCATATCGGCCGGATTTTCCAAATCTATCGCTTCGCCACCACGCAAATGCAATTTATACAGCACTGATGGAATTGTGTTTATCAGATTCAGATTAAATTCACGGGTTAAACGTTCGGAAATAATTTCCATGTGCAGCAAGCCCAAAAATCCGCAACGCAAACCAAACCCAAGTGCCGAAGACTTTTCAATCTGGAATACAAAACTGGCGTCATTTAATGCCAATTTTTCCGCGCCATCGCGCAGGTTTGGATAATCATCAGCCTCGACCGGAAAGAACGAAGAAAATACAACAGGGATTGACGGCTTGAACCCCGCCAACATTTTGGTCCCAGATTCTTTTGCATCTGCAATCGTATCGCCGACCTTGCAATCGCGAATCGTTTTCATGCCGGTAATGATAAATCCGACTTCGCCAGTATTTAATTCTTCGACATTTACCATTTTCGGGGTGAAATACCCAATTTTATCAATAACGTATTCCGCGCCGGTCGCCATAAACTTTATTTTTTGACCGCGGGATAATTTTCCATCCATTACGCGCACCAATACAACTACGCCCAAATAAGAATCATACCAAGAATCCACCAGCAAAGCACGGGTCGATGCATTTGCATCGCCACGTGGTGCGGGCAATTTTTGAACAATGGTTTCCAGCAATTCCGAAACCCCAGCCCCAGTCTTGCCCGAAACGCATAACGAATCGTTTGCGTCCAATCCAATTACATCGGCAATCTGCTCACGCGCGGCGGTAACATCGCTGGATGGCAAATCAATTTTGTTTAATACGGGTAAAATTTCCAAATCATTATCAATTGCCAGATAGGCATTTGCCAAAGTTTGTGCCTGGACACCTTGGGTTGCATCAACCAGTAAAATTGCGCCTTCGCACGCAGCCAAAGAACGTGATACTTCATATGTAAAGTCCACATGCCCGGGGGTATCCATTAAATTCAGTTGATATTCTTGCCCATCTTTGGATTTGTAATTTAAACGAACCGTTTGGGACTTTATCGTAATTCCGCGTTCACGTTCAATATCCATACTGTCCAGCACCTGGGCCTTCATTTCCCTGGATTGCAGTCCGCCAGTATATTCAATAATGCGATCCGACAGCGTTGATTTTCCGTGGTCAATATGCGCAACTATTGCGAAATTTCTGATACTTTTTTGATTCATGATGCGGCAATGATATACCTGTATTAAACGATTTTCAAGTAAGAAAAATATTTAATTTTTATATTTCCAGGAATCGGGGCTGGTTTACCCCGGGGCGAACTATTTGATCCGACCAGTTTTTTGCTGGTCTGACCCAAATACTGTTATCTGATAATTCACGGTAAACGACCAGGTCTTCCAGGGTTTCGTAATCTTTTGCTATATACAAAACCTCTACTTCTATCCCCTTGAAATGTCTGTATTTTGCACCGACTTTAATCATTTAACCCACCCAGTAATTTTTTAATTCTTTCTGATTTTTCCAGCGTGTCGTCATAAACAAAGCCGATATCAGGTGTATATTTTTGGTCTATTTTGGCGGCCAATTCATAACGAATTTGTGATTTTATATCATCCAATTTTTTTTGAACATTTTTGTCGCCTTGGTAATACAAGCGCACAAATTGCAAACCACCATGCGATTCCGCCCCAGTAAGTGTAATATTTATGTCAGAATAATTATCGCGCAAAATCTCTGCAACCATTGATTGAACTTTGGATGCGATTCTATCACTGCGTGCAAAACTTTTATTATTACTTTGTTTTTTCATTATATAAACTTTTTATTTTTTATCTTTACTATTCTTTTGTGACACTTTACACTGCCGCGCATGAAACTTCAAGATTATTTATTAAAGAAAGCAGACAGCGTTGGCGCATTATTGCTGGTATTTTTCGGAACTTTGTGCGATTCGGTTTTTTTATTCATCCCGCCCGAGGTTTATATAACCCCGCCAATAATTGCGAACAAAAAACGTGCCGTGCCAGCCGTCATTATGGCATCTATTGGATCTTTGGTTGGAACGATTATTGCATATATGATTGGTATGTGGCTGTATGATTCGGTTGGACAATGGATAATTAATAATTTCAGCAGCCCTGAACAATTCGAAATTGCGCGCGGCATGTTTGTTCGCAATGGATTGTTGATAATTTTAATCGCCACTTTTACACCTATGCCGTTCAAGATTTTGACAATATGCGCGGGCTTTATCGGATTTTCCCCATTGGTTTATTTTGGGATTACAACCATTACCAGAACTTTACGATTCATGCTGCTGGGCTGGTTGTTATGGAAATTCCAAGAAAAATCTAACATACTTGTAAAAAAATATTTTTGGCCACTATTGCTGGGAACAATAGTTTTTACTTCGCTTGGTTTAATTTTAATGTTTTTATTATAAATTTCATTTGCCCGAAAACATTTTTCTTTCTATACTGGATAACATGGAAGCAGGAACAGCAATATCTTTTGCAAATGTAGCCGCACGTTATGAAGGCGGGCGCGAGGTTCTGTCTGATGTATCATTTAATATCAGCAACGGATCTTTTTATTTTCTGTCCGGCGCATCGGGGGCTGGCAAAACAACATTGTTGCGTTTGATTTATATGTTGCATCCACCATCCAGGGGACAAATCAAATTATTTGGGAAAACCGCAAATGGTATGTCGCGCGATGAAATCACTGCGCTGCGTCACAAAATGGCAATTGTTTTCCAGGAATACTCTCTGATTTCTCATTTATCTGTATTTGATAACATCGCCCTGCCATTGCGCGTGCGTGGTTCTGATGAAAAATATATAAAAAAGATTGTGGCGAAAACATTGGAATGGGTTGGCCTTGCCCAATATGCAAATCAACGACCATTAAACCTTTCTGGCGGTCAGCAACAGCGGGTTTCGGTTGCGCGTGCAATTATTACCCAGCCACAAATTTTACTAGCTGACGAACCGACGGGAAATTTGGATGACGATTCGGCGGCACGTTTGATGGAATTGTTTTTACAAATGAATAAAAATTTCGGCACGGCAATAATTTTGGCGACACACAGCCAAAAGCTGATTGATACCTATAAATTTCCAAAAATCTTGGTCGAAGATCATCATGTGAAATTCCTGGACAACAAGACACCAGGTGCGAACATTGATATAAAGCAAACGCCATCGGCGCTTCCTGAACTCCGTTCAGATAACTATTTTGGGGATTTATCTAAAAAATTCGCCGAACTTGCGGGGGAAGAATGATGAAACGACAACCACTGGTTTTTTCTTTTGTGAAAGAGCAAGCGGTTTTTCTGACGGCCTTGATTGCGCTGTTGTCGTTTTTGGCGACATTGGCACTGGGAATTACAATTGGCATCGGCGCAGGCGTCAGCCGTTGGAATTCAGGCTGGGATAATTTCGCAACTATCCAGGTTTTGCCCGGTGGTGATTTTAACGCTGCTGTCAATCTGGCGCAAACCGCACGTCGGACAACGATTATTCCGGACGAAGATGTGGCAAAAATGTTGCGACCATGGATGGGCGACACAAACGCATTGAAACAATACATGCCAAAGATGATAGAGGTTGAATTCAAGAAAAGTTCCGAACTTCGTGCGTTGGGGGAACAAATTGCAAATATGCCAAATGTGCGGTTTATCACACATGCGGCTGGTGCAAAAAACATTACCCGTGCAGGCTGGCAGATTATGGGCATTTCAGTTATTGTGATGATGATGATTTTGGCGGCAATCGGACTGTGCATTTCATATATCACACGAAACATAACCCTGATACACAAGCGAGAGTTGGAAATACTGACACAAATCGGTGCCAGCGATTCGTTCGTAGCGCATCAGATGCAAATAATAATTACAAAAATCAGCGCATTGGCGGCGGCAATTGGACTGGCCGTTGCAACACCAATGATTATGCTGATTATCGCAATGGCCAAAGGAACGCGAATTGGTCTGATGGCTCAAATGCATGTGCCAGTCATCGGATGGATAGCGATTGTGCTGCTTCCAATCGGCATCATAGTCCTGACCACATGGCTGACACGAAAAACAACAATACGAATATTATCCCTGAACAAGGCATAATGCCCTGTGCCATAATGAAAATTTTGACCCCATCTTTAATTGTTCTTGTTTTGCTGGCGGGCGGCGCGACCATATTCAAACTGGGCACGCCGGACAAGTGTGCATTGGTGCGTGGGGACGACACATTATTTGTTCTGACCGGCGATTCACGCAGAATTCCATACGCAATGAAATTATTGGAACATCATCCAGACAGACATTTGGAAATAATCGGTGTTGGTGGACATAAATATGAATCATTGATTCCGGAAAATCTGCGATCCCAGGTTGAATTGGAAATGTATTCGCGATCTACCTATGAAAACGCACAGGCGGTTCAGAAAATCGCGCACGATAAAAATCTGACACGCATTGTGGTTGTCACAACCGAAGATCATATGAATCGATCATTGCTGCTGATTAAAAAACAACTGAATAATACAACTATCGTTCCCTGCCCTGTTCGTCTGCAAAGAATGAACCCCCGGGAAAGACTTTATCGCTGGAGTATGGAATACATAAAATATATCGCCAGCCTGTTCGGACTGGAACGCAAAGCATAACCCCATATATTTATAATCAAATTTAGAATCTAAATAAAACCGCGGCAGCGGCTTTTTTTCAACACAACCAACCATACAAACGCCCTTACATTCGTGCATACGACCGACATTACAAATGTATTGACAATTGTAAATACACTGGTATAGTTCTTTGTATCGGCGTCGGTATGTGCGTCCGTGTATGCAAATATATTGCTTGCCAAAGAGGTGGAGAAATGCCCAATGTAATGCAGCAACTGTTCGTTATGAACATCGAAGTATTATTAAAAGAGTACGCTGCCTATCGCGCGTTCAATAAATCTAATTGTGTAATCAACATGCGCATCCCCGAAGAAATTCTGACACGCGTAAAAAAACTGGCCGATGAACAACATGTGCCCTATCAATCATTAATATCATCGGTATTATTTTCTTTGGCGAATATCGACGAAACAAAAAAATAAAAATCCCAACCATAAATTAAATATGTTTTTATCCCCCGGGTCGGGGGATTATATTTTTACATTTCTATGTTTTTATTTTTTAACAAACATAGCAACTGATTATTAATACGAATAAAATCATAAATTTTTGAAAATAGCTCTTTACACGATTCGTGGTTTTCTGATATAGTGAAGCAAAAG
>CAZHPG010000006.1:0-14092 GCA_964534055.1 uncultured Muribaculaceae bacterium
CAGTCCCAACGGGAATCGAACCCGTGTTTTCAGAATGAGAATCTGACGTCCTGACCGCTAGACGATGGGACCGTTTGACAGGCCTTGCCAGTTTATACTGAAAAATGCCGATTTTCAAGGGAATTATCGAATAAGAGTTAAATGTCATAAAAGGTAATTCATACAGAGTATTTTTTGTGTAAAAGAAAATTATGCTATACTTGTAAATTATATTTTATTCATAATAAAAAACAAAATACAACAAAGGATATTTAAAATGGCGGACAAAAAAACATGTGGTTTATTTCGTGGAGGTGGGCATATTGAAAGTGATAAATTTTGTTTTGATTGTGTATTAAATAATTGTTGTAAACAATCGAAAGATGGGATGTATACAGAACTTTATGATGAAGAAATAAAATTTGCAAAAAAATCTGGATGGGATATGTCTCATCTGACGCTGATAAAGGATTTTGGTGCAAAGAAACATTATATTTGTTCTGGAAATTCAGGTATGGCATGTATAGGAAAATATAAGCCTTTGGATTGTTGCCTTTTCCCTTTATATCCTGTTGATAAAAAATTGCGTTATTGGTGTCGTGCCCCTATTGATGAATGCCAAATACCAGATGAAGTTCTGAAAAACAATATTCATAAATGGAAAATAAAAATAAATTCAGTATCGGATAAACTACCAAGTTTTATAGAAATTCACACTAAATCAGTTCGTAAATATATTCGTGATGGGCGCGCTGTATTATTTCCATATCATGAAGATGGACGGCGATTGTCAAGGATAGAAAGACTTTATGCAATGATATTGATAAGGATTAAATAATTTTGGTTGGGCCACACGGATATGCTCGCCACTTTGTGGCTGCGCGGCAATCGTAACGATTTGGGTGCGCAAATTTTTTGGTTGGGCCACACGGATTCGAACCGCGATAAAGAGAACCAAAATCTCTTGTCCTACCGTTAGACGATGAGACCATGAAACTTCATTTTAAATTGTAAAACATAATAGATTGAATAAAAAATAATTTTCGATATTAACGGGCATACCCAGAAACTTTATATGAAAAATCACAAGGCAGGCTTTCAACCCCTTCGTCTGCTATGCATACGGCTAGAAAATATTCGGGATGCTTTTCTATAACCCGCACATCAAATCCTCTAGGAACCTCATTAATAGAAATAGAGTAATTTGTATCCATCATAGGGACGGATAGGGTAACTTTTTTAATAATTTCTTTCTTTGCTTTTTTTCTTGTTTATCAAGAGAATAATAATTATGGATATTATTGATAGTGCCTATTTGTGTTACTTGATCGCGAGCTTTTTGGTTTATGTTCGTTTGGCCATTTCGATTAAAGTTAAAAAATGAGAATTTAAATTTTGGTTTTTTTAAAAAATTAAGAAACATTTTAGTATCCTTAAAAATAATTGGTTGGGCCACACGGATTCGAACCGCGATAAAGAGAACCAAAATCTCTTGTCCTACCGTTAGACGATGGCCCAAAAACCCAGGGATTATAATCAACTGATATAAAAAATCAATAAAATAATATATTATAAATAATGTGAATTTTGGTTCAAACCAGACCAAAATGAACACAGAAAATCAGAACGTTGTTTTCCCATTTCCTGATAATTTTTATCTACATCATCAATAATATTTTTCCCTATTTTTTTAATGTCATTCATATAATGAGAGCACATTTTTATCACGTATTGTCCAATATGGCCGCCAATATTTAATCCATCTGAAATATGAATTATATTTTGATTATTGGGTAATAATGTTAAAAACAACCCCATGATATCTGTAGAAACCAAATTTTTACCCAATGGACCACCATTTTCATGGATGTCAGAAAGTCTGAGATAAAATTTTGACGTATCAGAACTTGCTGTTTTATAAGCCGCGGAAAGTTTTGCGCTTATATCAGGATTTATTTCATATTTTAAACTTAATTCTTTGGCAAAGTTAAGTGATGCGTCCATTTGTTTGAAATCGGATTTCATCAACTTTACCATTGATTCTTCACTGCGATACAAACCAGTTGGCGAGTTACGCAATAAAAGTTTTTTTATAAATGGGAATATTGGATTATAACGTCCCTTAATTTTTTCAGTCATAAGAATATCCTTTTGGATTATTCTCTCTTCCATTTATTATTAGATACCACTAATTCTGTACCCATCTTGACCGCCCCCCCGGCCTCGATCACCAATAATTCCCCGGCGCATATTTCTGCATAGTCCAAAGGATTGGATATAAATCCATCAAATTTTCCAGCAGCAACCCACGCCATGTCCATGGCCGGGCAACCGGTAATACGAATATCCCCATCTGTCTTAAAGTCAGAAGATTCCACCCCCAGCGTTAAATCAGCAGGTTCTTTTATTCCAGAAACCTTGATTCGCGCGGAATGAAATGCGGAAAATGCGAATGCGCCATTGCCAGCTTCGGCATAATATAATCTTTCATCAATCGGGCTGTATATCAATGCGATTTTTGTTTCGTCATTTGACCGCAATGCCAACGATATTGCAAAGTTTGGATTTCCACGAACAAAATTTTTGGCGCCTGAAAATGCCAAAACAAATTCATCCCGACCATCACCATCATGGGAATAGTTTGGTGTTAAAATTCCGGCCGTCGGGCGCACCAGAGTAAGATCCTGTAAAATTGATTCTTCTATTCTTGCGGCGGCCTTTTTCACAAAATCACGGGCCCCAGAAAGCGATTGTTGCAGATTTTCAACTTCGCCGAAATCATAACGCAGCCCAGCCGCGGTTCGCGTCAATGCCGCAAACATTTTATTCAGTTCCGAAGAGCCCTTTATCAGGATTTCGTTATCCATATTTATCGCTTTTTAAAATAAAAGCCAGCGCGGACGCTGGGCTTAAAATTTGAACCCGTCAAACTTTTTCTTAAAGTCAGCGGCGCGTTGACCCTTGTCTGCGGCGACGCGTTGTCCGGTCCAAGCAGAATGGTTCAGATTATCAACGGACAAAACCAAGTCCTTTTTAACGGACGAATACATTGTGATTGTTTTGCCGTCTGTCCGGGTGACCTTTATTTCATGATATTCCGGATGAGTATTTTTTTTCATAGTTAAACCCTTTTTAGACCGTGGATTATACAGGGAAAATTTGGAAAATCAAGTAAAAGTGAAAAAGTGAAAGAGTGAAAGAATGAAAAAATTAGTTTTGCTGTTTCGTTATTTCACTTTTTCACTTTTTCACTAAAAAACCGGGCTTTACGCACGATTTTTTAATATCCACCAACGCAGCCCAGGTAAAAATTGCCAGAACATTCTATGAAATTTTGGAATTTTGTTTGATTTTTCCCGGCGAATAACGCCAAAATAGTTCCAGATTCTGTTGCCAACATATCCGATATACTGACCCCAAAGCTGGTCGCCTTTTTGAAAAAACTAGGTGTTGGAAAGATTTCCGCGGCAAAAAGTTTGTTCTGGTCTTTGGACTGAATTTTTTGCTCTTTGGCGATGACCATTAAAGTGCAATCTTTGGATAATGTTATTTTTTCACATATTTTTGCCTGTCCGCCCAAAAGTTCGCCCCACCAGCCAGATGTGCCGGAAAATACAGGATAATAAAGAAACTCGTCAGGAGAGGCCTTGAAAAAATCGGCCATTTCAAATTCCCCAGATACGACCCGTGGCATTTCGCCATGCCGTTCGGAAATCAGTTTGCGTGCCGCCTGATAGGCGTCCGAATCGCGAGCCCGTGACTTGGGCCAGAATAACGACGGGGAACTTAAAGTTTGATAACTCATTGCCAGAATTATAACAGATTCGGACACAGGATTAAAGTCAGTGATAAAAAATAAATTACTTGACTTTGCGAGGAAGGAGGTAGGGGGGGTAGGAGGTAGGAAGTAGGAGGTTTGAGGTTTTAAGAAAATATATATTTGAAATAATAAAGTTAATTGTTGCAAGCATCACAATTACTTCCTACCTCCTACTTATTAATTTCTTTCCACCACTTTTTCATATTGTCGGTGATTTTATTAAAGTTATCTTTGGTGTCTTTATAAAGTTGATCTGGTATTTTTACATCGCCGAACAGTGCGTTGGCCAGCGCCGGTATTGCATTCATAAACATCGCCAGAAACAGCCCCAGCATAATAATAGTTATCAGGCTGCCATTATTCATCATCAGGCCATCTATTAAAATATGTGAATCATTTTGTTCCAATGCCGTCTGCAAAGTACTGGCGCCTTGCCATTTACCAAAAGCCGCGTTCAAGAATAATACCGAAAATGCTGTGAAAATTCCGACCATTGCAATCCCCAGCGTGCTTTGGATTACTTTATCGATAATTTTTTGGATATTTTTTTTGCCATCGGGGAAAATCATCCAAGTCTTTCCGCTGACCGGATCTTGGAACAGCCATGCCAGCAGCATCAGCGGCAGCATAACCAGGTCCATCCCCAGTTGGATAAATGTTTCCAGAAAATAAAGCGGGACAGGCAGCAGCGCAAAGAAAAATAAAACGATAATCAAAAGCCCCGCCAAGAACATCGCCACATTCGGGAAAATCGGAATGCCAAAAATCAGTTTGTGCATATATTCTCCATTGAATGACATGTTCATAATTGTCCAACCGGCTGTCATGCCCAGTCCAGTCATCTGATGAATTTCGCCAATTTGACACGCCAGGTTGTGCCGAATTTTTGGTGAAAATGCGCCGTTTGTGGCCGCGCCTTTATCTGCGTTGGTCGGGTCCATGACGGCGGTCGCAATTAAACATTCTTCAAAAGAATATTCGCTGGCGGTGCCGGCTGCGAATTTTCCGTCCACTACATGCGAAAGCGAAAGTCCGACATTAAAAATAGGCTCTATCGCTACACTGGTAATAAATCGCGGAATCGGCATAGCCAGCAGTGTGACTATAAATGTCAGTTTTACCAGATGAGTCCCCAATTTTCCGGAAAATCCCCATGCCTCGGGATTTTTTGGTGTGCCTTCGATTCCCAGGTACCCTTTCAGAACTTCCCATCCGAAATATACGGCAGTAAGTCCGAATGCCAATGGAATACAGACCTTTCCGATGGTCGAATAAATACGCGGCAGTATATTTGATATAATCAACATAATGTCGCTTACCATGCCGCAAGACCAGCAACTGGAAAAGAAAGAAAGTGCATCCGCCATATTGACAGGTGCCATAGAGCGATATATAGAAAATCCGGCGATTGCAATGCCGCCCCCAATCGCCCCAATGGCCAATGGCGCAATCGCCCCAGCAGAAAGTGGCAGGAACGAAAGAAATAATATCCAAAATTTTTTAAATCTGGTCACAATGTAATTATACCATAATTTCGTCAGGCTTTTTATGCTATAATCTGAATAATGAAAATAAGTAAAAAGATTTTATATCTTTGCTCTTTGCTTTTTGCTTTTTGCGCTTTGCCCGCACCCGCGTTGGCGAACTGGAGCATTGTGGATTCGCTGGATATTTCGCCCTTTGTTCCGATTGTTTTGGACGCAATGATGTCTGTCGCCATGGCAGGGTATGAATTTTTCGTTGGTAAAGGGGACGGAATAATTTATATCTTTGTGTGGGGTTGGCTGGGGTGGTTTATCGCTTCGTATCTTATAAAAATGTATATTCCGCAAAATTGGTTGGAATTTTTTGGAATGAAGGGCGGACAAATGTGGGACAAACCATCCGCACTGAAAATTTCCGAGGATGTGTTAAAGCCGTGCATTCGTGGAATAATTGCTGCCGCTTTATTGTTGCCGATAAGGCCACAATATATTACTGGAATCATAGTTGATCCTTTCTTGCAATTCGGGGCGATTTATACGCAAAGCATTTCAGAAAATATAAATCAGATGAATGTAAGTGCCCCTTTGCAGAAAGAAAAAGTGGCATGCCCGCCGCAACTGATTGAAAAAGGATATATATCGGCCGCCAGTTGTCAGTTCTTGGTTCAGCCAGTTGCCGAAATAACACATGCAAATAATCAAGTTATTAAACGTGGGTTGAAATTTATTACAGACGGGTTGGCGGGTTTGATGACATTAATTCCACACGGGGGTCGGGACATTATGAATTTGGTGACCGGAATTTTCCTGGTGTTTGCATTTGTCACCAGTAATTTCTTTATGGCTTTACTGATAATCCAAGGAATTTTTGAATTCGGTATGGCGTTGATAATATATCCGTTCAAGGTTTTAATGTTTGTTGCAAAAAATTCCAAAGATTGGGTCAATCCATGGCCGGCATTCGAGGGTATAATAAAAAGTCTTAAAAAACTGGTAATAACAATGATTGCGTGCATGTTTATTCTGGCAATAAATATGGCCGCAATAAAGGCATTGTTTAACTTTAATCAATCAACTTTTGTTGTTGCGGCCGGCGGCAGCGCATCCAGTAATGTTCCAGTTGTAGTGTCCAGTGTAAATGGTTTCGGTCAGCACTCTATAATATGGCTGTCCGCAATGCTGACATTCTTTTTAATGTTTAAAATCTTTGAACTGACGAAAAAGCAGTTGTTGGATTACACGGGTTCGGGTTCGGACGCTTTGTATAAAAAAACAGTCGAAGACGCCAAAGGTGCATGGAATAAAGCAAAAGAATGGCGCAAAGGCGTGGGCAAAGCAATGGAATGGTTTAGTAAAAAATGAGCGGACTGATTGATTCTATGGTTGCAAATTCAGTGCAGTGTTGGAGCTGCCCTGTGTTTGACCGCCTGTTTCAGGTTATATCTTCCGCGACCGCGGCGGCATATGGCAAGTTGTCTGTTTTGGCGGCGGTTTTGCTTTGTGTGTTCGTAGCGTTCTATGTTTTGTATTCGGTTGTAACAAACCTGCGCGATGTAAAAAAAATTGATCCAACATATCAAACTTATTTGAAGCCTGTAATGATAAACTCGCTGTTTGTAATTGCTATTTTGGGATTGGGCGTCATGGTGCCGCGGTTTATTTCCAGGGTCAGCTTCGAGCCAGTTGCGGATATGACGCTGATTTATACCCAGTCCATGCTGAACACAGAAATGTCGGATGTGGCGCAAAAGGTTCAATATAATCCGGAACAAATGCCCGATGACGGATTTTATCGACCCCAGTTGCGCGATAAAATAATTCAACTGATGCAGGCCAGCATCACCCAATTTCAGGCAATGGTAAAATTGGGAATGACGATTATGGATAATGCTTTTTCTTGGAAAGCATTGCTGGGGGTTGGCGCGCTTGTAAAACATATAATACTATTTTTTATGGGGCTTTATATTGCTTGGTCGTTTTTCAAGTTGTTTATAAAGTTCTGTTTTTATTTTGCTGATGTCGTAATAGATATGACATTTTTTGCATTCTTCTTTCCATTTATGTTGGTCTTTTGGGTTTTTAAAAATTCCAAAAGCGCGGATTGGATAAAAAATATGAGCGATAAAATAACGCCTGCATTTTTCCAAAATTTAATAAATTCCATAGTATCATTGGCGACGGTTGTAATAACCTATTCAATCATAATTGTTATAATGGCAAAATTCTTTACAGGTGCCGGTGGCGACAGCACGGAACTGGCGCGTCAAATTATGAACGGTAGCATATTCGCAGGCGATTTGTCGGATGATAATTTGGCAATGATTACGTTGGGGGGTACATTGGTTCTGGTTTATGTGGTCCAGTATCTGGCGGAGAATATAAAGAATGTGTCCAAAGAGATAACAGATACATTCGGTGTAAAAGACAGACATGAAGTCGGGGATTCATTGGGCGAAGATGTGTTAAAAATAGGCAAAAACACGGTTGATTTTGCGAAAGATACAGGCAAAATTATTTTTGCCGCAGCAACCGGAAAAGAAATCCCAGCAACCGGAAAAGAAGCCGAAAAAAAACCAGAACCAAGCGATAAATAATGTTAAAAAACAAACTTATTTTGATGGCGGTCAAGGCGACAATGTGGATTATCGCGATAGGCGTTGGTATATGGTATTTGTCGGCCAGCATCAATGGCGATTCCATTACCTATGCCAGTATGAAAAGTTTTCTGCAGGCCACCGGTGCATGCAAAGGCGATGTATGCGACATATCCCAAACACACGGTTGTTTTTTATGCCCGTATGTTACGCAACTTTTTAATGTTATTGGTGCGGCGGCAAATGATTTTTGGTCTGCGCTGGTTGGGAATCTTTGGATTTTGATTGCCATGGGCTTTGTAATTTTTCTGTTTGTTCACACATGGAAAACAATGGCACAGGCGAACAAAGAAAATATAACCATGGGCAAGGGCGAGCGGAATTTCGATTTCAAGAAATGGTTCGATGCGGTGTGGAAACAAGCGGCTAGGGTGTTGGCGGTGGGCGCATTTCTGGGTGCGCTGAGTTTTGGTGGTAATGATATTCTGCGCGCGGTGTCGAATATAACAATACGACCGGTTATGTACCTGGGGTCCGAGATGGCAATGGTCGCGACCGGTACAGTTGGCGCATCGAATTGTCCTGCGCTGGAATCTGGTAACGAGACAAATGTTATCGGACCAGCATTAAAACCATTTATGTGTGTGGTCGGAAATGCCAGCAATGTTATTCTGGCGGGTGCATCTGGTGGATTTGCACTGATGAATTTTTCATGGATGGGAATGGGGGGCGGGCTTTTTACTTGGATGGCCGGATTGGGTTTGGTTATAATGTTTTTAATTATTGGATTTAGTTTGTTCTTTGACATTTTGAATGTGGTATTTCGTTTGGTATTTATAATTATCTTTCTGCCCGTCATTATCGCCAGTTATGCGTATGAAAATGTGTGGGGTGTATTAAAGGGCGCAGTGGGCAAATCCGTGGAAATGTTGGTGAATTGTGCGGTCAGGGTTATTGCAATTACACTGAAAGTATTAATAATTTATGCCATTGTCGCCGTTGCTGCGGATGAATATTTTCCGGGACCTGTGGATGGATACTCGGCGATATTGCCACCGGGGTTTGCGGGTATGCAAACCGCGCAGGATTCCAGCAATCAGGTTGTTGCCCAGGTGTTTGCGAATTGTGAAAAAGTGTCAGTTGTAGATGGTCAAATGGATAAAGACTTATTCAAGGCATGTTTTGATCGCGAAAAAGCGACGGCGGAAATTATGCATCCTGGGGCATTTGATTTTATGGGCAGTGGTTGGGATTTCTTTATGATGATGTTGGGCATATTCTTGGTGTATTTCTATGTGGTTCAGAAAAAGATAGACGAAATTCTGGTTGGTGATAAAGGCGGTAAAGACCCGATATTCAACATTGGCAGCCAGTTCAAGGAATTTGGTAAAAAGGTGTGGGATATTCCAGGGGAAATGACAAAGAAAATAACAGACGCAATAGGAACAAAATAGGGCATAAGGCATAGGTAATAGATGAAAGATAACAATAAAATTTTTCATAAAAGAAATATAAAACATTTATCTGTGCCTTATGCCTTATGCCTTATGCTCTTTGCTGTTTTTATTGGTGTGGCCCATGCTGAAAACAATATTCCAAACAATGGTGATATTGGAAACTATGGCGTCTGGGCGACCGAGCATAACCGCGAATTGCTGATAGGCAATATTTCCCAGGATATAAAATCTTTCCAACCGATTGTCAAAAATCGCGTGCCGGTCGAGGCGCGCATTGGTAAATCACTTATCACCGCATTAAACCGAGTGGGCGAAGCGTTACAACGCAGTCTGTTTGATTTTGTTCGGATTCTGTTGATTGCGCTGTTTGCATTTTGGTTGGGGTTCGAGGCGTATAATTTAATTCAATCCAAGGGCGATGCGAAAAAACTGGCGCTGGATATTGCGAAAAAAACGATGCTGATTTCTGTTTGGATTTGGGTGCTGAGTAATAATCCGGGTCAGATTTTTATGACGATTTTTGGACCAATTATTTCGGCCGGCAGTTATGCATCAGATATAATAATGAACTCTATCGTAAATGCATCTGGAATCAGTCTGCCGGATACCTGTGGGGCAATAAGAGAATTCATGGGGCCCGATCGTTATACAGCAGATTTATTGTGCATGCCGACCAGATTATCTGGATTCTTTTACACTTGCGTGGCGGCCGGATTTAAATGGATGGCGGCCGGAATCGGAACCAGTGCGTTGACCTTGGTCGCGGGCGCAGTATTCGTTGTGATTTTTTCCATAAATATATGGAAGTTTGCACTGCTGGCATTAAGTGTAATAACAGATTTATTTTTGGCCATCATATTGTTGCCATTTACCGCAATCCAGGAATGTTTTGGCAAGGGAACAAATCTGAAAGGTGTTGCGGCCGATATATTCAAGGCATTTGCGGGAATATTCAAATCAACCAGTCTGAACGAACAAATTATGCGCTTTATAAAGGCTGTGATATACTTTATCGTGCTGGCGGTTATGGCCGCAATGGGTGCGGCATTATTGGGCGGCGTGGTCAGCACTGACCTTTTGTCCGCGACCCCATCAGTGCAAAGCGACAGCTTTATGTCGGTTCTGATAGTTGGATGCTTGGTGGCTTATTTGGTGTCCAAGGCATCAAAATTGGCCGAAGATTTGGGTGGTAAAATAGATGAATCGTTCAGCAAGCAAGTCCAGGGTGATATTAAAAAGGTGTGGGACGGCACAAAAAAGCAAGTTGCTGATTGGCGAAAAATTTTTAAAGAAAGCAAAAAGTAAATTGATAATCGGGAAATTTTGCGGCACAATATATTTTGGAATTTTGGAAAATTTAATTCACAGGAGAAAAAAATGTTATCAGGTTTATTATCAAATCTTGGATATGAAATGAACGGGGGCGCACTGTTCGCATGCGGATTTGTTGTCGCGTTTATGATTATGATGGGTTTTGGACGCAGATACATCAATGCAATGCGCTGCTGGCAAAAAAAGGGCCAACCAATCAGTGAAAATGTGCCAAAGTCACATTTGGTAAAGGCCGGAACCCCAACGATGGGTGGCGGACTTCTTTTGGCGGCAATAGTTGTATCCAGTATTTTATTTATGGATTATTACAACCCGGCGCCATGGATTGCATTGGGCGCATTGATATGGTTCGGCGCGATTGGATTTATGGACGATTATAAAAAAGTAAGCAGCCAAAGCGTCAAGGCATCAAATGGTCTGTCGCCAAAAATGCGGCTTGTTTTGGAAGGCGTTGGCGTTGTGGCATTGGCATATTTCACAGACGCGATTATGCCGTTTTATTTGCCGTCATATTCTGTGGTATTTCCAGGCGGATATATTTTCCCGATTGGAATTTTGTATTTTGGATTTGCATATTTTGTCATAGCGGGAACCGCGAACGCGGCAAATATTACAGATGGCTTGGATGGGATGCTGTCAAAAATTTATCTGCCAGTTTTAGTTGTTATGTTGATTGCATTGTTTGGCGCGACCAGGGTTGGATTTATTCCGAACTCTTTGTTGCTGCCAGATGCGGCGGGCTTGTTCCCAGTTCTGGGCGCTGTATTCGGCGCACTGGTTGGATTTTTATGGTTTAATTCATCGCCTGCATCAATTTTTATGGGTGATACCGGCAGTTTGGCGCTGGGCGGATTTATTGGAACTGTTGCAATGTTGTTAAAGGTTGAAATAGTAATGGGTGTTGCCAGTTTAATGTTGGTTGCGATTTTGATGTCCAGTTTTATCCAAACCTTTGTTTATAAACTGACCAAGAAAAATGGTGTGGGCAAAAGGGTTTTCTTGCGTGCGCCACTGCATCATCATCTGGAAGAACTGGGGTTACCAGAATCAAAAATCGTGGAAAGATTTTTTATAATGTCAGTCTTGTTTTCAGGTTTGGCGCTGTTGCTGTTAAGATTGTAAGCCATAAATTCGAGGAGTTATAAATGCTGCGCAGGAACGAGGAGAGTAAATTTACCAGCTGGTATTTTGAAATAGACTGGCGCCTGTTCTGGTGCGTCATAGTAATGTCTTTGGTGGGATTACTGGCGATGGTATCTGCGGGCAGCGTTGCGGCCGAGCGGTTAAATCCGCCACAGCCCTGGCATTTTTTTCTGGTAAAGGCAATTCCGCTTTACATTATTGGAATCATAACTTTGCTGGTATCTTCGTTCTTGGGCAAACGCCAGGTTTTAACTATTGCGGTATTGAATGTTTTGGTCTGTTTGCTGTTGTTAGTGGCGACGCTGATTATGCCGGCTGCGGTCAAGGGCAGCGCACGTTGGGTTGATTTGGGCTTTGCCTCGGTCATGCCCAGCGATTTAATGAAGCCTGGATTTATAATCATAACATCTTGGTTTCTGGTGCGAATGGAAAGACTGGCACCTGGTGATATATTCTTTGCCAAAAGAGCATGGAAATGGGATGCGTGGCCGGCGTATTTGGCGATATTCTTGCCGATGTTGCTTATTATTTTAACACATCCGGATTTTGGATCTTTTGTGCTTTATATGTCTGTGTTTTCAGCAATGATTTTCTTGGCTGGATTACCAATGTATTTTATTCCTATATTTGCAGGGCTGGGGATAAGCGCGTTCATTTTTGCATTTCTGACTATGGCACATGTCAGACTGCGCGTTCTGGGATTTTTGGGGCTGGCCGGCGGTGGTGATAATTATCAGATAAGAAAGTCTGTCGAGGCTGTACAGCATGGCGGTCTGTTTGGTCGCGCCGAAGATAGTTTTATAAAGCAATCATTGCCTGATGCGCATACAGATTTTGTGTTTTCAGCGATAGCCGAAGATTCTGGCGCAATCATAGCATGCATTCTGTTGCTGGGCTTTTTGTATGTGTTAAAACGGCTTGCGGTGAATGCCACGAATGCCAAGGATAAAATGGTGTTTTATGCCTGTGGTGGGCTGATGGCGTTGTTTGGCGCCCAGGTGTGTATAAACTTGATGTCTGCGCTGGGATTGTTCCCGCCCAAAGGAATGACGTTGCCGTTCATTTCGTATGGTGGGTCTTCTTTTGTTGCATTTTGCCTTGCATTTGGTATGATTCTGGCGTTGGTCCGCGAGGACAAGTGGAAGTAAGAAGGATGAAGGATGAGGGATGAAGGATGAATTTTTTTCTTCCTACCTCAAACTTCAAACTTCAAACCTAAAAAACGGAGATTTTAATGAAAATTTGGATAGCAACTGGTGGAACAGGCGGACATATTTTCCCAGCGCTCAGCGTTGCCGATGAATTGGTGCACCGGCATCATCGAGTTATAATTTCCACCGATGGTCGTGGCATGGATATGGTAAAAAAGAACAAGCCCCAGGGCGCACGCGTGGCGTTTATTTGGGCGGCCGGGGTTGGCGCTAAATCCAGGTTTCAGCAAGTTGTTGCGCTTTTCAAGATTGCCATGTCGGCAATTGCATTAACTTTGCGATTCATAATGTTCAGACCCAGCAGAATTGTCGCGTTTGGCGGCTATTCGTCCGTTCCAGTCGTTTTGGCGGCGAAAATATATCGAATTCCAATCTTGCTGCACGAGCAGAATGCACATATCGGTCGCGCGAATAAATTCACATCGCGCTGGATAGACACATTAATGATCAGCTTTCCAAAAATAAAAGGAATCGACGAATCAAAAACAAAAATTGTTTATACCGGATTGCCTGTGCGCAAAGAATTTTTATCATCATCCCTTGTTTCTGCATCACCTTTTAATCTTTTGGTAACAGGCGGCAGTTTGGGATCGCAAATTTTGGATGAAGTTGTTCCAGATGCAGTTATGAAATTATCACCCACAATGCGGAAAAAATTATTCATAACCCAGCAAACCAGACCTGAAAATGTGGCACGGCTGCAAAGGTTTTATGCCAGCAACGGAATCAAGGCGAATGTAGTTGGATTTATAAATGATATGGCGGCGGCGCTTTCATCGGCCGAATTAGTTATCGGGCGCGCAGGTGCCAGCACGATTGCGGAATTACAGGCAGTGGGCCGACCGGCAATCTTGGTCCCATTGGAAATCAATCCAGACCAGGTTGCAAACGCTGAATCATTTGCATCAACTGGTGGTGCATTGGCAATAGAACAGAAAAAATTTACATCAAAATGGTTGTCGGCTGAACTGGAAGAATTGTTCGAAAACCAGGCGCGATTAAAGAAAATGGCGGACAAGGCAAAACTGGTCAATAACGCCGTTAAAAATATAGTCGAAGAAGTTTTGAAAAA
>CAZHPG010000007.1:0-11645 GCA_964534055.1 uncultured Muribaculaceae bacterium
GGCTGTTTTGGCAGGCGCTGTCCGCTGGTCAAAACACGCGTGATTTTGCAAAGCAACTTTCCAAACAGATTACAGGAAGTGTAAAGTTTTACACCGAATTTCGATCAATGGTCGGCGTGGGCACTCGCGCGCTGGGACATCGCCGGGGTATGAAGATTGCCGCCGTCGAAGTCATAAATGCTTTTACTGAATATAATTCATTTCTGGCTGAATTTTTCACCCCGCAAGGTTTTTGGGTTATTGCTGTCAGAAACAACATTATAATTTTTGATCAATTGTTTGGCGCCGAATCCGAAGCAAAGCGTGAGTTTATAAATTTATCAGCGTTGCCGGACTGGGGCATAATTATTGCGCCTGCAAATTGGAATGTTCCGCGCGCAGTTGAAAAATCTTTACGTGATATTGTGTCTGGCAATTCTAAGGCGACATTGTCGACAATTGGTGGGGCATGGGGAAACATTTTTTCGATAGCAGTCTTTTCAATGGTTGCTGCGGTTTTATGGTATTTCTTTGAAGATCCCATGATGAAGGTATTTGCACCACATGCCCAGCATGCCCAGGTAAATTCGCAGGTCATCGAAGAATACAAACGGCAATTAGAAATCAAAAGAATCCAACAAGAAGAAAGTATCCAGCCAGTGCGCATCACAATGCCGTATGATAATTTGCCGGACGCTTCGCTTTATGCTGAAAAATGCTGGCGGGCCATCGCCTATGTTATGCAGCCGATTACCGGTTGGGTTCAACAAAGTGTGGAATGCGTGAATAATACAGCCAGTGCCAGATTTGTTCGCACACATGGGACACTTGCGGGTTTGCAGGAATCCACACGCTCATTGATGGGTGATGTGCTTGTTACGGAAAACACAGATTCCGAAGTTGTAATCAGCGTTCCTTTTGCGCCTTTGCCGCCGGCTGCAGATAACACGCCGCAAAATATGGCGCAAGATATTGTTTTTTCGATAAACAGTTTATTCCAGACAATCGGCGAATCCGTCAACGTTCGCCCCAGTGTGGAAACAAGCGGAGAGGGAGAAACAGCCGGGACATCGAATGTGATTTTGGTCAGTGCCACATCGAAATTAAAGCCGAATGAATTTATCAAAATCTTTGATGGAATTTCACCGCTTTATTTATCGTCTGTAAAATGGGATGCGCGTTCGCGCACTTGGAACTATGAGGTTAAAATATATGCTAAATAAAAAATATGAAAAAAGCCTTGCGGCTGTGTTTGTTATTGCTTTGGCGTTTTCGCCATGCATTGCACGCAGTGCGGAAAACGTTGAAGAATATGACCCAACCGGTTCTATGTTCCAGATGATTACAGATTTGGAGCAAGAAAAAATCCTTTGGCAGTTGGAAAAAGAAAAAGCGCAATTGCAACTGGAAATGGACAGAATGGCGGCCGAACAAATGCGTCTGAAAAATGAAATGGACGCAATGCAAGGATCTGGCGATACCCAGGTCGAAGCATTAGAATTGGAACGGCAAAGATTGGAAATTGAAAAACAAAAACTGGAAGCGCAACGCAAAAGCCTGGATGAGCCAGCCGCAAAACCAACCAGAGCATCGGCGTCCAATCGGATCGAGGAAGAAGAGCCATCACCAATACAGGAAAAATACAGATTGATTGAAATTGTTGGCGCGGGTCGTCAATTGATGGCAACGGTCGAGGATAATGGAACAGGTCAGCGTAAAAAACTTTCCGTCGGCAAAGAGCTGGATGGATATCGCGTTGATTCAGTTTCATTAGATGAAGGCGTTATTATGTCCAAAGATGGACAGGCCGCAGCACTGGGTATTCACGCAGAAAAACAATAGTTTATATTGAATATGTCCGCACGAAAAAATCTTGAAAACGAGCAATCGCCCGAAACCGCTGGGAATGTGTCTATCCCGGGCGATGTTGCTGCGCTGAATCAGAAAGAAATAATAGAGCATCTTTTTTACAAAGGGAATATTCTGCTGACGGCGTCGGGCGCAGCAATGGAAACTGCACGTGACACCCAAAATCTTTTGGCTTATTTTTCAGGTGGAGAAATCGTTATTTCGCGTACGCATCGCTATGATGGACGGGTAATTTCTTTTCTGGAATTACTGAAAAAAGAAAAGCGTCCAGTCAAAGAACCATTTTACAGTGATCTGGGTTTAATCTCAGTAATTTACAGATTTAATGAAACCAGAAATGCGGGCGCGTCCACTAATGCGCCGGCGTATTACGATAATCAGATGCAAAAAGATTTTGTGGATATAATCGCGCGCGCCGCATCCATGAAAGTTTCAGACATTCATATAGAAGTTGCAGATCAGACCACAATTTATTTCCGTATAGATGGCAGCATGCAATCCGTTTTGGAATATAACTCTGGATGGGGCGAATCATTTATCCGCGCAGCTTTTGCGTCCGCAGATCAATCAAATTCTAACTATGCGCAGAATGAATATCAAAGCGCACAAAAAGATGGCCGCACACCTTTGCGTGGAACGCGTGATCTTTATCTGCCTGCTGGGATTATGGGCGTCAGAATGCAGTTTAATCCAATCGCATTCGGAAGTCGCTATGTTGTTATGCGATTGCTTTATGATAATCCAACCGAAACAATAAAGACCGAACAAGAATTCGGCGAATACGAGCGGAATTTGCTGATGCGTATGCGTTCGTTCCCGACTGGTTTGGTTGTTGTTGCCGGTCCGACCAGCAGTGGTAAATCAACAACTTTGTTTCATAATATGTCAAGGATGCTGAAAGAGCGCAACTATGAAATAAATCTGATTACTATTGAAGATCCAGCCGAAAGAAAAATATTTGGCAGTCATCAAATTCCAGTTGTAAATGCAAACAACGAAGAGCAGCGCGAAGAAAAATTTACCGAGGCCCTACAATCTGCGTTGCGCAGTGATCCAGATGTTTTAATGGTTGGTGAAATCCGCACACTTTCTGCGGCGCAATTGACGGTCAAGGGTGCGCTTTCCGGTCATGCGGTTTGGACAACATTACATGCAAATTCTGCAATGGCAGCGTTGACGCGTTTGCTGGATATAGGTATCGAAGGATTTAAGCTGAAAGATGAAACCATGATGCGTGGATTGGTTTCTATGCGTCTTTTCCGCAAGTTGTGCCCACAATGCAGAAAGCTGCTGGCGAATTTTCCAGATCATCCGGCGTATAAAAGAGTGCTGGAAGCATTTGGTCAGGCAGGTTTGCGTCAAACGTATTTCCGCGGCGATGGTTGTAAATATTGTGCCGGCAAGGGCACGATTGGTCGTGTGAAAGCCGGTGAAATTATAATAACTGATAATAAATTTTTGGAATTAGCACTTTCTGGGAATTCGGCCAGTGCGGTAAAATATTGGTTGGAAGAACTTGATGGCCGCACATTGAAAGAAGCAGCGATGGAACTGATGCTGAAAGGGATTATCGGTGTCGAAGAATTAGAGCGTTGGGTTGGATTGTTGGATCAACCCGGGGTGTATTAAAATATGGCAACGAAGCTGGATATTTTTTATGCAAAATTTATGTTCCGTTTTGATACTGAAAAGCGGATGAATTTATATCGCAAATTGGCATCAATGTTGCGTAATAATTTTACCTTGATGGATGCATTGGATCGGATTTATGCAACAGAAAGTCGTGCTGGTGCGAAACCGAACGAGCCATTTGCAATTTTAATCAGGGCATGGCAGGACAGTCTTGAACAAGGGCGATCGTTTCCCGAGGCAACGCGCGGATGGGCGCCTGCGTTCGAAACTTTGATGCTGGCCGTTGGCGATATTTCCAAACTTTCCGTTGCGCTGGAAAATGTTGTTCGCGTGGGCGAAGGCATGGGCAAGATAAAAAAAGCAATGACTGATGCGCTGTTATATCCTGCGGTTTTGTTGTTGTTGACTTTATTTATAATCATGGCCGTGGGATTTTATTTGGTGCCCCCATTGGCCGAGGCCGCAGGTGGCGCGATTGTTTGGCGTGGCACAGCTGCATCATTGGTATCTGCATCTGTATTTGTTGGAAACTATTGGTATTTGGTTCTGATATTTTTGGCTGGCGGCGTTGGTATAATTTGGTGGTCGTTGGTAAATTGGTCCGGGCGGTTGCGTGGTGTGTTTGATTCTATTCCGCCGTGGTCTTTGTATAAAATTTCCATATCAGTTGGTTGGATGATGTCTTTGGCGGCCATGGTTCAAGCAGGCGGATCATTACCTGTTTCTATAAAAATGCTGTCGGATAATTCCGGAAAATATTTGAAAGATATATTAGACAGAACATTACAATATATTGCCAATGGTAATAATTTGGGACGCGCATTGGACAATACAGGCGCGCGGTTTCCGAACGATGAAATTATCGGGGATTTGGTGATTTATGCGGATATGTACGGGTTTGATCAAAACTTGTCCAAGATAGCCAATGATTATCTGGATTCATCTGTGCGAAAAATGGAAAACATTTCAAATATTCTGAACTCGGTTGGGATTTTATTAGTTTCTGCAGTAATCGCATGGGTCGTTTTCGGAACCTTTGAAATGCAAGATCAAATTACTGCCGCGCTTTCATAATCCATAATTTTAGATGCCAGTTGAAATTCAATGTTTTTATTGCTAGTATCCATGCAAAAGGAGTTGCCATGTCTTCTATACTTGTATTCCCCGGGCAGGGTTCCCAGTCCGTTGGAATGGGAAAAGATCTGTATGACAATCACCCCGTTGCCCGCGCGGTATTTGATGAAGTGGATTCTGCACTGGGACAGAAATTGTCCGACATAATTTTTAATGGTCCGATTGAAAATTTAACATTGACTGCAAATGTTCAGCCGGCCATTTTCGCGGTATCAATTGCAATGCTGCGTGTTTCCAAAAGTTTGGGGCAAATGCCGGATTTTGATTTTGTTGCTGGGCATTCTTTGGGCGAATATACCGCGCTTTGTGCTGCTGGTGCCATTGATTTGGCTGATACGGCAAAACTTTTGCGTTTGCGCGGGGATGCCATGCAGCGTGCCGTGCCAGCAGGCAAGGGCGCAATGGCCGTAATCATGGGTATGAGCATAGAACAAATAACACAAATCTGTGCCGATGCTGAAAAATGTATGCCAGAGTGCGATTTCAATGTCGCAGATGTTGCAAATGATAATGCCCCTGGTCAGGTTGTAATTTCAGGTGGTGAAGCAACAATTTTGCGCGCAATGGAAATGGCAAAAGAAGCCGGTGCAAAACGCGCGATGCCGTTGCCTTTGTCGGTTCCGCCACATTCCAGTTTGATGGAACCGGTCGCGGCAGAAATGCGTGAAGCATTGGAAAAAATAAATATGAAAACGCCATGCGTTCCATTGATTTCTAACAAAACCGCCGCACCGATGACGGACGTGGATCAAATCAAAGAAGCGTTGGTTTATCAAATTACCCATGGTGTGCGCTGGCGCGAAACTATTTTGGCATTGCCGGCATTAGGCATCACAGAAACAATAGAGGTTGGTCCAGGTTCAATTTTGACCTGCCTTACACCAAGAATAGTTCCCGAGCTGGGGGCAAAAAAACTGGGGGAATAAAATGTTATTACTTAAAGATAAAGTGGCTTTGATAACCGGTGCGACCGGCGGAATAGGCGAATCAATTGCTAAAACATTCAAAGATATGGGTGCGGTTGTTGTTATTACTGGCCGCAATGAAGCAAAATTGAAAGAACTGGGGGATGGATATATCCCAATAGTAGCCGATGTTTCCAAGGCAGGCGAAGCAGAAAGATTAATTCAGGAAACAATCAAGGCGGCCGGCAAAATCGACATTCTGGTCAACAACGCGGGGATAACAAAAGACACTTTGTTGATGCGTATGACGGATGAGCAGTTTGATGATGTTATAAACACAAACCTGCGTGCATGCTTTCAGCTGTGCCGTGCAGCGATTATGCCCATGATGAAAAGCAAATTTGGCCGCATAATAAATATGGCATCTGTTATTGGGGCAATTGGTGGTCCAGGTCAGACTAACTATGCCGCAAGCAAGGGCGGAATTATCGCAATGACCAAATCCATCGCGGCAGAGGTTGCATCACGTGGAATAACCGCAAACTGCATTGCGCCCGGATTTATCAAGACAGCAATGACCGATGTTTTACCAGAAGAATTAAAAGAAGCATATTTAAAGCAGATTCCAGCAGGCAGATTTGGCGAGCCTGCGGATGTTGCAAATGCGGCATTATTCTTGGCATCTGATGCGGCGTCATATATCAACGGTCAAACAATTCATGTAAATGGCGGAATGGCCAGATTTTAAAAAAAGCCGGTTTTACCGGCTTTTTTAATATAGTTATACCATAAATGGTAAATTTTCCAGATTCCCTTCTTCTACGCGGACATTCACATCTATCATTAGAAATACTTTTTCTTCGCCGTCTTCGGCATGGATGTTTGCACCCCACATTTCTGGACTGAGCAAGTGGCTGGTATTTACCGAAATTTTTGTAACCAGATGATCATCATCCAGCAGTGTGTAAATTGGGCCGATGTTTCTGGGTGTGTTTTCGCCTATTTCATGCTCGTTCTGTGGACTGCGCAAAGCATCCAGAAGAGTTTTCATTCTGTTATCCACGTCCGTGCGCCCCAGGCCAACTATTTCAGGGTGCAGCAGCAATATATCCAATTCTGCCAAAAGTTTTAAGTTTGGGGTGATTATCGGATTCCAATCTATCCCCCCGACATGTCTGGTTGAAATCGGGTTTTTTGTCGGATTTGGCATCATATATTTCTGCAGGTTGTTCCAAGGGCTGTTTTCGACCAGTTTTTTCAATTGAGGGTGGAATTGCATTCTTATATTGGCAACATGTTGCGAGCGCTTTTTGGGGTTGGTGCGCAGCTCTCCGAAATATAATAATTTAAACTTCATTTTCACCTCTTTTCTCTTGCTAATTATACCATAAATTGCTATATTTTACAGGCTAAATTACAGGTAAAAAAAGGAATGAAATTTATGGCTATGGAAAACAATTATACTGGTGATTCAATCAAGGTTTTAAAGGGGCTGGAAGCCGTTAAAAAGCGGCCTGGAATGTATATCGGCGATGTGGGTGACGGGTCTGGTTTGCATCACATGATTTACGAAGTTGTAAACAACTCGATCGACGAGGCCATGGCCGGATATGCCGACAGTGTTTATGTGTCATTAAATCCAGACGGCAGTGCAACAATTCGCGATAATGGACGTGGTATGCCATTTGATATTAATCATTCCGAAGGTCGCAGTGCGTTGGAATTGATCATGTGCGAATTACATGCTGGTGGTAAATTTGATAATGAAACAACCGGTGCATATAAGGTTTCTGGTGGTTTGCATGGTGTTGGTGTATCTGTTGTGAATGCGCTGTCCAGTTGGTTAGAGGTTCGTGTTTGGCGTGATGGCAAAGAAGCAACAATGTCTTTTCTTGATGGTGTGCCAAAAACCGAAGTATCAATAAAAGAAATTGGTGGTGACCGTCATGGAACCGAGGTTACCTTTTTACCAGCCAAGGATACATTTACTATCACAGAATTCAGTTCGGATATCATGGAAACATGGCTGCGCGAGCAATCATATCTGAATGCGAATGTTAAAATTATATTTGAAGATTTGCGTGGCGCAGAAAAAAAGGTCAAAGAATTTCATTCGGTTGATGGATTAAAAGGTTTTGCAACTTATTTGGATAAATCCAAAGAAAAGCTGACCAAAGAACCAATACAAATGATAAAACAGACCGGCGACACCTATGTGGAAATAGTGTTGGATTGGACGACTGCATATAACGAAACATCTTTGTGTTTTACCAATAACATTCCTAATAAAGATGGTGGAACGCATTTGGCGGGATTCCGTGCTGGGCTTACCCGCGCACTGAATAAATACATCGGAGAAAAAAACTCTAAAAAAGATATTAATTTATCCGGCGAAGATTTCCGTGAAGGTTTGACCAATATAATCAGTGTTAAAATTCCAGATCCGAAATTCGGCAGCCAGACCAAGGATAAACTGGTATCCAGCGAAATTCGTCCTATTGTGGAAAGCGTTGTTTACGATATGCTTTATGAATATTTGGATGAAAACCCGGCAGCCGGCAAAGCCATTATTGATAAAATTATAGAGGCAGCAACCGCCCGTGAAGCCGCACGCAAAGCGCGTGAGTTATCACGCAAAAAGACCGGCCCAGATATGAATGTTATATCTGGAAAATTGGCACAGTGTTCCGATAAAAATCCTGAAAATTGTGAATTGTTTATTGTAGAAGGGGACAGTGCAGGTGGTACCGCAAAACAGGGTCGCGACAGAAAATTCCAAGCAATTTTACCGCTGCGTGGAAAGATATTGAACGTGGAACGCGTGCGTTTTGACAGAATGTTGGTGTCTGAAACAATTGGAACGCTTGTATCTGCACTGGGCTGTGGCATTGGACTGGATGATTTCGATATTGAAAAAATGCGTTATCACAAAATTATCATCATGACCGACGCGGACGTTGATGGTGCGCACATTCAAACCCTATTGATGACATTCTTTTATCGGCATATGCCCCAAGCAATAGATCGTGGTTATGTATATGTTGCAAAGCCCCCGCTTTATGGTGTTTCCCGTGGTCGTCAGCAAATTTATTTACAGAACGAACGCGAAATGGATGATTATCTGACCGAACAATTATCAACAGACGGGATGATTCAAACCAGCACGGGGGAGCAAATTGCCGGCCCAGATTTAAAACGCGTTTTGGGTCTGATTGCAAATATGAAATCCGTTTTGCAACCATTGTCTTCTATCATTCCGTTGCGTTTTGTCGAAGCCCTTGCATTGAATAATGTTTTAGGCGCAGCGGCAGATGAAAACTTGTTACGTGCAACAGAAAAATTCCTTGATTCTGGGGAATTAGAATTCGAGCGTGGATGGAAAGTTATATACAGCGAACGCGGGATTGAAATTACCCGCACATTGCGCAGTGTTAAAGAAACTCATGTTTTCCCGATTGAAAAATTGGACTCTGCCGAAGTACGCACATGGCTGCGTATGCAGGGCCAGGCGGAATTGATTGCACTCTTTTCCGTGCCGGTTGAATTGCGTGTTAAATCGAAATCCCAAAAAATATGGGGCGCATTACATTTGTTAGAAACCGCTTTTGAATATGCAAAGCAGGGTCTGAAAATCCAGCGCTACAAAGGTTTGGGTGAAATGAACTCTGAACAATTATGGGAAACAACTATGGATCCGAATAATCGTAATGTGTTCCAAATCAAAGTATCTGACGCAGCACAGGCAGACGAAGTTATCAGTATGTTGATGGGTGATGTCGTAGAGCCGCGCCGCGATTTTATCTTTGATAACGCATTAAGTGCAAATCTGGATGTATAAAATGATTAAAGATACCGAAAAAGAAAGTATAGTTAGAATGATAAAAAAGTATAACTGTACTGTTCCATTGGTAATAGAGGAGATGTCCGAACTTACCAAAGAACTCATAAAGCATTTCTATCGCGGCGATCCTTGTCGTGATAAAGTCATAGAAGAAATATGCGATGTTTATATTATCCTGGAAGCCCTGAAAATATTTATGGAAATCCCTGATGACGAAATAAGAAATCAAATAGAAAAAAAGATAGAACGTCAGAATAAGAGAATGGAAGATAACAATAATTAAAATGTTCGCAAAAGATTGGTTTTTTGATTTAGAATTGCAACTGATCAATGCTGGATTGGATTCGGATTCGGAAACTTTTGATGTGCTGAAAAATAGATTGTCCGGACGCACAAAATTATCAGAAAATGATTTTGCGCGTCAGGCGATATATGTAATTTTATCCGGTGGTTTTTCACAAAAAACGGCAAAGAAAATTCATATACAAATCATGGATTATTTGGTTAAAAACCCCAGTCCGAAATTTGATGATTTATTTGCGATTTTCCACAATAAAAACAAGATAAATGCAATTGTAAAAATATGGGAAAATCGTCAAAAATACCGGGATTTTTATTATAATTTGAATGATTTGGATGAAAAACTTTTGTATTTATCAACTCTGCCGCATATTGGTAAAATAACGGCAAATCATCTGGCCAGAAATCTGGGTGAAGATATTGTGAAATATGATATTTGGATTCAGCGTTTGGGATGTGTTTTTTCTGGGTGTGAATTACAATCAAAAATAAATAATGGAAAATTAGATCCAGATGTAAAACAGGCATGCGATGATATGTTTGCGCACTTGGTAAATGAAACTGGTTTGCAACGTGGATATATTGATGTAGTTTTATGGAAATCTTGTCAAAACGGACTTGTAAAATTGTGAAAATGCACCATCTGTTTTGCGTTTGCTCATTTTTGCCTCTGGTCATGTATGTTTAATACACTTCCATCGCCAAAAATTTCGCAATACGCAACATCTGGCACATTTTGACAATTTAAATCTGTGGGAATTAGATATGAATATAAAAATAGAAGAATCTTGGAAAACGGCGCTGGCGGATGAATTTGATAAAGAATATTTTATCAAACTGACCGACTTTGTGCGCGGCGAATATACATTGGGCAAACAAATTTATCCCGCCCCCAATGACATTTTTAATGCATTTAATTTATGCCCATTTGATAAAGTGCGGGTTGTAATTATTGGACAGGATCCATATCACGAACCTGGTCAGGCTCATGGACTTTGTTTTTCTGTGCAAAATGGAATTGCACTGCCGCCGTCCTTGCAAAACATTTATAAAGAAATCCAAAATGATTTGGGTCGCAAAAGCGTAACCAATGGTGATTTAACCCATTGGGCGCGTCAGGGTGTATTGTTGCTGAATTCAACGCTATCGGTTCAGGCACATCTGGCCGCGTCGCACGCGGGCAAGGGGTGGGAGCAATTTACAGATGCGGTTATTCGCGCGCTATCGGCACGCCAAGGGCTGGTTTATATGCTGTGGGGCAGTTATGCCCAGAAAAAAGCGGACTTTGTAAATGGGGCAGAAAACCTGGTGCTGAAAAGCGTTCATCCATCGCCATTGTCGGCGCATCGGGGATTTTTTGGTAATCATCATTTTTCCCGGGCAAACGAATACTTGGTGGAATATGGTAAAAAACCCATAGATTGGTAGTTGGTTTTTCTTGATTTTTATAAATTGGCTGATATAATTGGGCCTCGTGGCGGGTTAGCTCAGTGGTAGAGCAAGGCAATCATAATGCTTGGGTCGGGGGTTCAAATCCCTCACCCGCTACCAAAAAATTATTATAATGATGAAATCATTTTGATAATTTTTGTAAAATGCCAATGGCCCCAATAGTATAATGGTAGAATACGTCCTTGGTAAGGACGAGACGCAAGTCCGATTCTTGCTTGGGGCACCAGAATAAAACATATGGCGGTTTTTTATATTTCCCAATATAACTTTTTAATGAAAGTTCAAAATTTTTGTTTAGAATTGTATTTAATGACAGAGCAATTTAAAGAATCTTGTAAGCAATGCCCCAGTTGGTATAAGTGTAATTTAGACTCGATATGCTATATTGCAGCGGCAACAAGGCAGAAATGCCAAAGTTGCACAGATAATAATATTTGCCCACAAAAAACTACTTACGGCAGGGTCAGATGTCATGAATTCCGAAAGGCCCCAGATCTAAGTAAGATTCCAGATGATTTCTTATTATACCTTGC
>CAZHPG010000008.1:0-11323 GCA_964534055.1 uncultured Muribaculaceae bacterium
GGCCTTGGCGGCAACAATTTCATTTGTCTCGTTATGATATTGCCGGCGCTCGCTGTGGCCAACAATTACATATTTTGCGCCGGTCAAGGCAATCATTGATGCTGAAATTTCACCGGTGCGGGCGCCATTTTCATACGCGCTGCAATCTTGCGCCCCAAAATCAATCCGCCCCGCCCCGCTGGCGTGTCCCAACAAAGTAAACGGCGGACATATAATAACTTGGTTATCTGTCTCTACTGATTTCAACACATCCAGCATATTTTCCATTGCCGATGCGTCGCCATTCATTTTCCAGTTGCCTGCAATAATTTTTTTCATTACTATTCCCCCTGTGAATTTACTATCCTAACTGAAAAGGCGAAAAAATGCTAGAATATTTAAGAAAGGCTTCGGACAAGCCGTTGGCTAAAATACTGATGGGAATACTGATTTTCAGCTTTGTTGGCTGGGGCGTAGCCAGCTGGATTTTTGGTGAAAATCGGGTTGATGATTCAATTCTGCGGGTTGGCAGTGCACCACTGAAAATACAAAACTTTGATAACGAGCGCAGCCGTGCCTTGAACGCTATGGGTCGGGAAAAGCAAAAACAACTTTATGCCGACAAAATCGAACAAAAAATGTTTTCCGAACAAATATTGTCCCGCATGACAACAAATTTAATGTTGCAACAACGGGCGATTGATTTGGATATGTCCGTATCTAATGCCCATATTGCAAATGTAATAAAGAACGAACCATCGTTCCAGGTAAATGGAAAATTTGATCTGGGTCGGTTTAATTCTGTTTTGTATCAAGCACAAATTTCCGAAGATCAACTTTCGGATTCAATACGCAACGATACTTTGCGTGAAATGGTTCTGGGGGGTGTCGGTGCCGATATGCCAGCGCCCGACTTTATGACAACCGCGATGTATAAATCCAGATATGCAATGCGCGATATTGAATTTGCAAGCGTAAAATTTGCGGATTTCAAGATTTCCGGCAATCCGACCGATGCCCAATTAAAAGAAACTTATGCAAAAAATCCGAAACTGGTTCCGGAATCGCGTAAGGTTTCCTATGTCTTGATACCTGCGAAAATGGGCAATCCAGACAGCTTTGATAATGGTTATAAGATTGCACAAAAATTGGAAGATGCATTGATTGGCGGAGAATCCATGCCAGATGCAGCAAAGCGCTTGAATGGAAAGTTTGTTTCTTTGCCTGCAATTTCTGCAGGACACGCACCATCTGACGCGATAGTTGCCGCGGCAAATGTATTTGAAATGGAGCAAGGTATCGAAAGCCCAATAATTGAAACCAAAACAGGCTTTGCAATCGTGCGTGTGGACAATGTCCAGCCCCAACACAATGCCGCGTTTGAAGATGTAAAAAAAGAATTGGTGGCAAAGTGGCGCGCCAGTCAGCAGGAAAAACAAGCCTATGAAAAAGCAAATGCATTGCTGATAAAATTAAACGCAGGTGGCGCACTTGCTGGTGCAAAATCTGCTCGCATTGAACGCGGAAGTGGCGCCCCAGTTCAGGTATTAAACGCAGCATTTGCAAATCCAGTTGGAACAAAAACAATCGTGCCAGCATCGGATACTTTCTATGTATTGAATGTGAAAAAATCTGTTGATGCGCCATTGAATGCCGCAAAACGTGCAGCACTTTCAAAAGAAGCAGCAACAATATTAAACCGTGCGTTGTCCGATGATTACATGGCATTTTTACAACGCAAATATCCAGTTGAAATAAACAAAAGAGTTTATAAAAGATTAATCGGGGAATAAAAAATATACAATATTATGGAGAGAGATAAAAACCGCGCGACGCGCGGTTTTTATTCAGATTTATTTTCATTGGACATTTCGGGTTGCGTGCCAATCGTTTGCTTTTGTGCATTTTTTGCAGCAACATCCAGCAATAAATGTCCGCCGACTGACACCGCCGCGCCACCGCCAGCCAGAACCGCACCAGTCGTTATACGTTCGGATGTTTCACCGGAATCCACCCTTTGCTGTGCCGTGGAAAACTCATCCACACCACGATTTGCCGACGCATTCTGATAAAGACCGGTATCATCCGCGGCAAGTTGTGCGCTGTAAATATTTCCATTGGTATCATATGTTATGTTGCCGATTTCAATTTCAGATTCAATCCCAGACGCAATACCTAATTGTTGTTTCAGAACTTTCAGTTTTGCCGCTTTTGTTGCAAAATCTTCGCGCAGCAAATCCAATTCATTTGCGCCGGTCAGTCTGACGCCGGTTGCGCCGTATGAAACCTGATTGCCCGGATATTTACAATAGATGCCCGAAAGATAATTTTGCATTTGCGCCGCAGCATCGCGATCCGCGGATTGTTCACCCAGACCCTGGGCCAGTTGCATTCCACCCAGCCCCATCGCGGCGGTTGAAACACCCGTGATTGCTTTATCAATCAGATTTATGCGATTGGCCGATATTGAATTATCGCTGAATTTTTTCAACGCTTCGGCATTTTTATTTATCAAATTGCGGGCCGAATTTATCGTGGCATCCATATCCTGTTTTATTGCATCAACATATTTTCCGGATTTGTCTTTGATAATTTTTTCTATTTCTGCCCTATATGTTTTTTCTGCCGCGTTCAGTTCCGCAGATGGATCGGTCACTTCGTCAGATTCCAAAATTGCATCAACCCGATTATCAAATACATCCGCCGCAGCGGCGGCAGCGTTCAGCATTTTAAGATCTTCTGCGACCGCATTTGCAGCGGCATTGTCGCGTTGCTTCTTTCTTTCTGCGCGGGCTTTCTTGCGCGCTGCAATATCTTCCTCGGACAGACTCAGCGCAGTTTTTACCTTGCCAAATATGCTTTTTATCCCGCTGCCAATTTTGCTGAAAAATTCACCATTATCAACGACCACATCTGATGACGATGTTTGCGCGATATCTGTCTCTATGAATGGCGAGACAGCAAAAGCCGGCGCGGATAATGCAAACATTAAAAAGATTAAAATTATTTTTTTCATTTTTATTTATTTTCTGCTGTTGCTTTGTAATCCCTTAATTTTTTGTCTGCCTGGTCTGCGTTTTTCTGGATTGATGAAACATCACATTTTCCATTTTTCATCGTGCCGCCTTGGGTATTGCATTCTTCTTCGTATGCAGATTTTGCTGTATCTGCGGCAACCTGCTGACTGGTCTGACCAAAGCCGCCCTTCATAACCGCGTTCAATCCTGTTCCGGCAAGTGTCCCCGCGCCCGCGCCCAGCAAGGCATTCGTGGTTCCCTGTTGTTCGCGCGTAATCCGTGCAGCGTTTTCAAGATATGTCGTAACATCTACGCCGAACCAGTCCTGGGTACAATCGAAAGTGTTGCCTGCATAAATTTTTCTGCTGGCCATTGGGCCATTTGTGTCTGGCGTCCAAAACTGGGCCGAAAACACACAATCAAATGACCGATCATCAAACATCGCGCCCATACCTTTGCATTTCTGTGTCATTTTATCGCGTAATGCGTAAAGTTCGGCTTCGTCCGTTACAATTTGCTTTTCAGCGTCTTGCCGCAAGGTTCCAAAAACACCAATGGCGCGCGCCGCCAGCCCAGAATCTGCCGTGCGACATTCGTCCGCGATTTTATTACAATCAGAAATAACTTTATTGCCCGCGGTTTTATTTAAACATTTATCCAATTGTGTGCCGCATCCGGAAACAATACATTCATTATAGCGCGAACCACAATCTTGCGTCTGGACAAATCCACCCAACAATTGATGTGTATCGCGGTCGGCCTTTATTTCCGGCGCAAACGCTGCATATTCCGCGCCCGTGCATTTTGCAGTCAAGCGACACGATTCCATTTTTTGTCCCCACAGAATATCGCTGTCCAATGCACAATTTGCAAAATTATCGCCGCATTTTTCTTTCATGCATGCACGCATATTTTCATCACAATTGTTACGACCACTTGTTGTCGCGGCTACTGTACGTGCGGCGCTTGATGTTGCGATTATGTTTTCTGCATCAGCAGCGCGTTGTGATTCAATCAATTTTGTTAAATCTGATTCTTTTTCGCTGGATGCAGATACCCCATCCAATGCAATATTAAATTTTTCGGATTTTTCAGTGTCAACAACCGGCGTTTCATCAACAGCCGCTGCAACCTGGACCGTCGCAACTTCTTCGGCAACCGATGTTTCAACTGGCGCAGCCGCAACACGAGATGCAGCAGTAAAAATAGGACGTGACCGCGTTGGAGTGCTTACCTTGGCAGCAGTTGGCCGCGCAACCACTTCGGCCGCATCAGCGCTATAAAGAGCAAAGAGCAAAGAGCAAAGAGCAAACATTCCAATCGCACCACGCACGATAATTTTATTTTTAATATGTGAACATAACAAATTCATTATTTGCTCTTTGCTCTTTGCACTTTGCTCATTACTTTAATCTTTCACATGCGGTTTTTTGAAACTTGCACAACTGATTTGCCATTGAAACCTCGCTGGCGAATCCCGCTGCGCATTTATTTTTCATATTGTTTTCACAGACTGATTTAACACATTCATCATACGCTGCACCATTTTTGCAATCCGCGTTTGCCGACGCAATCTTGGTCTGGCGCGCGGTCTGATATCCGGCGACTATGCTGGCAATCAAAGAATCTGAACCTTTTATGGCGGCATCGCGAATACCCATATTAGACTTGCGCAATTCAGCGCTGAAATTCGTGCATCCCGTTGCTGCAATACTGCATCCGGAAAATATTCGATTAAAATCGCTATCGTTGCGACAATTTGCAAAATTTGTCCCGCACCCGTTCAGCACGCAAGAGTTTATTGTCGACTTGCATGCGGCGCCATCTTTTGTTGCGCCCGCGGCGCGCTGGGCGCCCGACATCTGAACATCGATACCTGCTGCACGACAAGACTGTTCTATTAAACCATCATAGTTTTGTGTGTCGGATGCATTGCAACCATCAATCTTTTTTATGCATTCATTTATTGCCCAAGTATATCTTTCATCGGGGGAAGTTGGCGCAGATTTTAATTGCGCCGCTGTCAAAGTATTTTTTGATGCCGCGCCCAATGTCAATTGGGTCATTCCGCTTTTTGTCCCAAATTCATCACCCGCACTGGCGGTTCCACAGAGTTGACACCGCGCACCCGGATTTACGCCGATGTTTATCGCGCACGCAGAATCCAAACACTGGGTCAAATTTTGTTGTAAGCATGCAGATTGCGCACTTTCCATAAAACAAAATGCAGCCAGTCCCGAATAAAAAAAGACTATTGATTTTTTCATATTCTCTCTATCATTTAATTTTACCACAAAAGAGAGAAAGTTAAAAGTGAAAGTTATCCACTATTTCCGTAATTATTTTATTGATTACTTCTTGTTCTTGTGATGAAAAATGTCCCAAAACCCAATCGGATGTATCGATTGATTGATCGCTTCGGCCAACACCAATTCTGATGCGATGATAATCGCGTCCGACCGCCCCATCTATACTTTTAATTCCATTGTGACCCGCGCTGCCCCCGCCGACTTTTTCACGAACATCCCCCAATTTCAAATCAATGTCGTCATGAATCACTACTATATTTTCAAGTGGGATTTTATAAAAAGCCATCAATGCCTGGACCGCCAAACCCGATAAATTCATAAAAGTTTGCGGCTTGGCCAAAATCATATTTTCGGATTTGGTCGTCAGCGCATTTTTTTCTTTTTTCCAAACTGCCTTTTTAGGCGCCAGCGCATCCACCGCCATAAAACCAACATTATGGCGAGTATTTGAATAAGCCGAACCAGGATTCCCCAACCCAACTATCAATATAGGTTTATTATCTTGCATAGGATGTTATCTTTTTCTATTATAATAATACCATCAAAGGAGAAAAATATGAATCTAAAAAAATCTATTGCCCCAGCATTGTTATCGTTAGTATGTTTCGGCGGCGCAAACGCGTCAATAATTGACCTTTATATCGGTGCAACTGGCGGTGTTGGCGAGCAACGATACATGGTTGATGGTCCGATGGCATCTATTATGGACGACTTTACAGAATCTGCAAAATCGTATGGCGCGGTGGTGGGAATTGATATTCCTGTTATTCGCCTGGAAGCAGAATACAATCGCATGGATACCGATTTGTTGAAAACCAATCTGGCCATGGCGAACATATTATTCAAAATAATTCCAATGCCAATTTTGACCCCATATATTGGTGTCGGTGGCGGTATGCAGTATGGCGGAACATTCAAAGAAACAAACATTGATGTAAATGAAAACTGGGCTGCCCAGGGTATGGTCGGATTGACATTTGCAATTCCTGCGACCGGCATGAATATAGACGCCGAAGGTCGCGCAGTTTATATGCCAGATGTATCCGAAGATAATCTTGATGCATTGCATTACGAAGGTCGCTTAAAGTTAAGATACCAGTTTTAATGCTGACACTGATTGACGGAAATTCTTTACTGTTTCGTGCATATTACGGCGTGCACGGGCGCCTGAGCCGCAAGGACGGAACGCCCGTTAACGCCGTGTATGGTTTTTGTAATATGGTATTGCCATTATTGGCAGACGCAAAACCAGACGACAGATTTTTTTGTGTCTTTGATGCCGCGCGAAAAAATTTCCGCAACGAAATCTATCCAGAATATAAAGCCAATCGCAGCGACACCCCCGAAGATTTAATCGCCCAAACCGAATTAACACGTGATGCCGCACGCGCAATGGGCATGCCCGTGTTGGTTATTCCAGGGGTCGAAGCAGACGATGTAATCGCAACGCTTGCCGTGCGTGAATGTAATACTGGTAAAACCAGAATTGTTACCGGCGATAAAGATTTGATGCAGTTGGTATCACCCTGCTCTTTTTTATATGACGGAATGAAATCGATTGAAATTCACGAATCCGGGGTCTTGGAAAAATTCGGTGTTCGCCCAGATCAGGTAATTGATGTTCAATCATTGATGGGGGATTCCAGCGACAATGTTCCGGGTGTCCCCGGCATCGGTCCAAAAAAAGCGGCCGAACTGATTAACGAATTTGGCACATTGGATGGATTATACAAAAATCTGGACCATGTTAAAAATGACAGAATCCGTAATTTATTGCGCGACTATCGCGACCAGGCGTATATTTCCCGGAAACTGGTAACGTTAAAAAACGATGTTGAATTACCAGAATATAAAAGCGAATCTTTTCAATTTAATCTGCCCGCGTTTTTGGAATTTGCAGAAACAAAATTAGAAAGCAATTCATTAAAGATAAAGGCAAATAAATTATTTGCCGATAAAGTGGCACACGCACCAATGCCCGCCAAAGAATCTGATCAACAAACAATTATTATTACAACCGAGCAAGAGCTGGAAAAATTTCTGTCTGGGATAAACGATGTTTTGGCAATCGATACAGAAACGACTGGCTTGGATTCAATGGCGGATAAAATTGTTGGAATTTCTTTGGCGACAAATTCAACGTCTGGGGCATATATCCCAATTCGGCACCATGAAAAACAAACCGATTTGTTTGGTACGGAAAATCAAAATTCATCCCCGACTCAACTTTCATTGGACGTTGTGCGCCGTAAATTGTGGCCATTCTTAACCAATCCAAATATAGTCAAAGTTGGGCATAATCTGAAATATGATCTTCATATTTTGGCGAATGAGGGTTGGGATACAAACGCGATTGCGCCCATTGATGACACAATGCTGCTTTCCTATGTTTTGCATGGAACATCGCATGCGCATAACTTGGACGAGCTGGCAAAAATTTATCTGGATCATGAAAACATAAAATTTTCATCCCTGTTCCCAGCAAAAACAAAATCCAAAGATATGCACTTTGGTAATTTACCAATCCATGTCGCCGCGCCATACGCCGCCGAAGATGCGTGGGTTTGTTTTGGGCTTTATGAAATTTTTCGCGAAAAACTGAACCCGAACGAAAAATTAAAAAAACTTTATGAAAATTGCGATCTGCCTTTATTAAAAATTTTATTAAATATGGAACGCGTGGGTGTCATGGTAAATCAATCCCGCTTTTCCGTATTGTCCGAAATATTTCATAAAGACATGTTGGAATTGGAAAAACAAATTTGGCACATGGCGGGGCATGAATTTAATATAGGAAGCCCACAACAATTAGCGGTCGTTTTATACGAAGAAATGGGTTTGCCACTGCATAAATCCACAGATGCAGATACATTGGCAGAAATTGAACATCCAATCGCTGATAAAATTCTGGAATGGCGTTCATTGTCAAAATTGGCGGGCACTTACACAGACGCATTGCCGCACCAGATCGCATCTGATGGACGCATTCATACCACCTATTTACAAACCAGCACGAACACGGGGCGGCTGTCTTCGCGCGATCCGAACTTACAAAATATACCGATTAAAACAAAGTTGGGCGAAGAAATCAGAAAGTGTTTTGTTGCACCAAATGGTCGGGTTTTAATTTCTACCGATTATTCACAAATTCAATTGCGATTGTTGGCAGATGTTGCTGATGTAAAATCTTTCAAAGAAACTTTTGCCCGCGGCGAAGACATTCATTCTAAAACCGCACGAACCGTTTTCAAAATTCCAGACAGCGACCCAGTGCCAAAAGATTTGCGGTCCAAGGCAAAAACATTAAACTTTTCAATTATCTATGGAATTTCTTCGTTTGGTTTGGCAAATCAATTGGGCGTTTCCAGAACCGAGGCCCAGACAATCATAGATTCTTATATGATTGGATTGCCAGAAATTAAAAATTATTTTGATAAAATAAAACAATTTGCATTGGATAATGGATGCGTTTATACCCCATGGGGACGGCGCATAGAATTGCCCGAAGTCCGAAATCCCAGACTGCGCGCATACGCTTTGCGTGCCGCAGTAAATGCCCCAATACAGGGATTCGAAGCAGACATTATGCGATTGGCAATGATAAAAATTTCCAAGATTGAATCTGGTTCTGCAAAAATGATTATGCAGGTTCATGATGAAATTGTTTGTGAATGCAGCGCTGCAGAATCATTAAGTTTTTCAGACCAAGTAAAACATACCATGGAAAATGTTGCCCAGTTATCTGTGCCTTTGCTGGCGGAAACAAATATCAATACCGAATGGGGAAAATAATATAAAGTGTTTCATTTTTGCGAATTTTCTGATAAAATCTTTGATAAGCAATAACAGGATGCTTTCTATGAAAAAAATTTATTTTCTGCTTGTTGGGGTTTTATTTTTTGGCACGGCTGTCGCAGCGCCTGAACAACCATCACCGCAAAGACGTTCAATTGCGTCCACCCCTACAATACAATCACGCGCCGCACGTCAGTTATCTGCAACCGCTGTGCGTCAGCAAGCACCTATGTCCGGCGTTACGGCCCGTGCCGCGACAAAACAAAATGTAGTTCAAAATAATGTCGGCGTTGCCGCTGCAAACACCAATACAACCGTATCCGAAGAATGCAAAAGTAAATACTATGGCTGCATGGATAGTTTTTGTATGTTGGAAAATGACAATGGCGGACGCTGCCTTTGCAGTGATAAAAAATCAGATTTGGACAATATTCTGGCAGAAATTGAAAAAATTGACGCCCAATCGCGCAGCATGGCCACAACTGGCGTTGAAAAAATCGGACTGGGAACTGGCGATAAAGCAAACTACGTAATGGATGCAACAAAATCTGCATCGTCCACCCAACAATCAAACACGCGGGCACGCCAAACATTAGATTTGGATATTTTTGATGCTCAACCGACTTTTGGATTTGAAACGCAGCAAGAAAGTTCCGATCTGGAAATGCTGAAAGATAAAACCGGCGATGCACTTCATGCATCTGTTCGTGAAATGTGTATCCAGCAGATTCCTGAATGTGAAAAAGACATCAAAATGCTGCAACTGATGTATGCCCAAACAATTCAATCTGATTGCCGCGCTTATGAAAACTATTTGAAAAAAATGAAGGATGAATCTTCCAAAAAATTACTGACAGCAGAAAAAGCATTGCGCGATGCAGCATTACAGGCCTATGAAAATTCTAACAAATGGGATTTGGGACAATGCACAGTTGAAATGCGCAAATGCATGCAGGATGAAGCGCGTGGCGCATGCGGCAATGATTGGACCGGATGTGTCGGTATAGTTGCAGCAGAAAATGCACGTTCCAGCACCGCAACAACAAAGACATTTGAAATAGCGGGCAGCGCGACAAAAATTCAAATCGCGGCCAGCACGTATGATGCCATGCTTTCCAAAAAACCTATTTGCGAATCCGTTACACAAAATTGTATAGCGGCCGTCAGCAAGGATAAAGATGCAGTTTGGAATACTTTTCTGCGTGAAATCGCACCAGCATTAAAATCAGCGGAATTGCTGGCCGAAGCAAATCGTCGCACCAGTTGCATCGGCAACATTTCCGAATGCTTTAAAAAAGGCTGTGCGGATACAATGTCCGATGAAACCAGTTATGATCTTTGCTTGTCACGGCCCGAGGCAATGTTAAGCATCTGCAAGGTTCAATTAAACGAATGCGGAATTTCAACAACATCTGCAACTGCGGCAAAAAAATCTATGATTTGGGATTATGTAACCGCCAGACTTGCCGCCATGCGTGTTGATTCCTGCACCAAAGAATTAAAAACATGCTTGCAATCCGAAGATCGATGTGGGGCGGACTATACCCAATGCGTTGGTCTGGATACTGACACTATTATTCGTATGTGCCCGTATGACAAACTGACCGGATGTCAGAAAAAATATAAAAACGAAGAAATTAAAGGCAGCGCAGTTTACGAAGAAATTGCAAATATGGTCCAGGGCATATTCTTGAACATTGATAATAATATGCTGAACGCCTGTCAAAACGCGGCTGACGCAGCAATGGTAAAAGTGTGCGGCACGACTGAAAATTGCGATGGACTGGCAATAGATGACGGAATTGGCAGCCATACGCTGGAGTATAAAATATGCGGATATACCACCAACAGCAGCAACCTGGATATAAACAGCAACGGTTGCAAAACCAGCATATCGCAAATTACAGACGCTGAATTGCGTGCAAACACTCCACTTGCGGGCGTTTTAGATGGAATAATTTTCTGGGACAGCGTTGATTATGATGACACTGGAAAGTTGAAAGACGTCAGTAATTACGAAAAGAAAAGCAGCACGACTTTATCCGCTTCATCAAGATCCAAGGTAAAATCCGAAATAACGCAATTACAAAACAGTATAGATGTTGCAATCAGCGCAATTGAATCTGACCCCACTGTTAACTCTTGTATAAATGGCCGCGAAGTCCAAGCGTCCCGGGTCAATGGGGCTGCTCAGACGCTGGGCTCACGCAAGGCAAATTCTGC
>CAZHPG010000009.1:0-10259 GCA_964534055.1 uncultured Muribaculaceae bacterium
AAAAAGAAGATACCAAGAAAAATATTGTTGAAAAATATGAACTTGGATTAAATAATTTATTGGTTCAAAATAATATAAAAACTCATTCATATATATTTGATAAAAAATTACATATGACCCGTAATCCACTTCACTTTTTTCGTGCAGGATTACCATTTTTGAAAAAAAACGCAATTTTGAGCCCTAATTCTCATATAGGTGAGATAAAGTATATTTTAAAAGCCTTACCGAAATTTAATTCCAATTTTATACTTGATAATATAAAAAGACTTCGTGGCGATATGTATATAAAACATTGGATTTTTGGGCTCGCATTCATACGATATATATATAGAAAGATCTTATTTGGAAAAAATATGTTAGGTTATAAAAAAGGTAAGATAAATAGTTATGAATAAAAATTATTGGCACAAAAAGGTTGATTTTAACGTTAATTTATATTAAAAGTGTTTATACGTTAATTTTGATCATACAAAGGTCCAAGATTTACTAAAACAACTTTGTGTACAAAGTATGGGCAAGCAAAGACTAAATGGAAGTAAAAATGACTATTATTAGACGTGCAAATGTTTGTAAATATAAGTTGTTTGGTATAACCATATTAAAGGTAATTTATACCCAATATTATTCTCGTTTTTCATTTTTGAAAATATTTAAAATATATAGATATAAATATAGAAAAAGTTCGTATAAAGAATATTTAAATATTATGAAAAACACAAAAACCCCCTTATTATATTTTGACCATAGTTTGGGTGGTGGTACAGCTATTTATTCAGAAAATAAATTAAAAGAATTGGATGGAATTTATTATATTATTATCTGTAAATACGATAGATTGCTAAAAAAATACATATGCACTCATAACAATACATTTTTTGTTACTAAATCTATTCCAAAAGTTGTTTCAAAATTTTTTCAACGTATTATTGTTAATAATTTAGTTGGATATCCAGATCCAAAAGGGGTATTAAAAGCTTTAACAACACTGAAAGCAAAAAAAGATGATGTAAAAATTGATGTTATGATTCATGATTATTACTGTATGTGTCAACGCATCCATTTGTTACGTGAAGACTCTAAGTTGTGTTTGCACAACTGTAAATTACATTGTACTGGATGTGAATATTCACGTAGTGCGATTTCTGCTAAACAATGGCGAGAGTTATGGGAAAACTTTTTGGATCGTGTTGCTGATAATGTTATAGTTTTTAGTAATAGCAGTAAGTCTATATTACTATCCGTTTATCCAAAATTGAAAAATAAAATATCTATAATACCACATAAATGTTCAAGTTTACGCAAAGTAATAATAAAACCCCATGATTGTATAAACATAGGGGTAATTGGTAGATTAAATGAAATTAAAGGTAAAAAGATTATAGAACAAATAGCTAAAATATTGCCAAGTAATGTAAATATTATATGTATTGGAGAATATTTTGATGTAAAAAAACAAAAATCAAATTTTATATATACAGGTATGTATGATTTAAAAAATTTGCCTGATATTGTAGAAAAATATAAAATAGATGTTGCATTTATTTCTTCTATAGTTCCTGAAACATATTCTTTTACTACATCTGAATGTATGGCTATGGGATTGCCAGTAGTTTGTTTTAATTTAGGAGCACAAGCTGAACGAGTAGCCAAATATGAAAAAGGACTGGTTTTAGATGATATTAGTCCTAAAGAAAATTTGTATTCAATAATTAAATTTGTAAATAATTTGAAGGAATAAAGGTTGCAAAATGAAAACCCCAAAAGTTTCTGCATTAATGCCAGTTTATAATACAAATCCTGAACATTTGCGTCAGGCGATTGAAAGCGTGCTTGCCCAAACATTTAAAGATTTCGAATTGTTGATTATAAATAATTCACCAGAAAAGAAAGAACTCAAAAAAATAATACTGACGTATAAAGATAAAAGAATTCTTTATAAAGAAAGTAAAGAGAATTTGGGTATAGCGCGTTCATATAATAAATTTATTGAAATGGCGAGTGGTGAGTATTTGGCAATTTGTGAGCATGATGATACATGGCCATCTTATCGATTCCAAAAACAAGTAGAATTTATGGATGAAAATCCTAACGTTGGCGTTGTTGGCGGGGCGGTTAAGTGGATGACAGAAAAGCCTTACGTTATGCAATATCCAGAAAAAAATCATTTAATCAAATTGCGTCTGATGAGTAATTGCCATCTTTCCCATCCGTGTGCAATGATGCGCAAATCGGTTTTAATAAAAAATAATGTCAGATATGAAGAACAATACTCGCCAGCTTGTGATTATATGCTCTGGTGCCGATTGATGGAATTTACACAATTTCATGCTTTGCCAGAGGTTATGATAAATTACAGAGTTCATGATACGCGCACTAGTGTTTTGCAGGCGCAACGCATGGAAGATGCAGCAGATGAAATCCGATTTTTTGTTCGTAATAAGTATCCTATGCTTTATAACGAGTATTTGGAAGGATTGAGCGTTTGTGTAAAAGTTTTTGGAATCCCTTTATTTAAAATAAAAAGAAATTCTAATAAGGTAAAAATTTATCTGTTTAATATTATTCCAATCATGAAAATTAAGAAGAGATGGTAAAAGATGAAAAAACCAAAAGTTTCAGTATTAATGCCAGCATATAACTCTGAAAAATATATTTCAGAGGCTATAGAGTCCATACTTAATCAGACATATAAAGATTTTGAGTTTATTATTATCAATGATGGCTCTACAGATAAAACTGCAAATATTATAAAAGAATATGCTGGAAAAGATAAGCGTATTAAATTTATTAATCACAAAAAAAATACTGGGATATCAAAGACCCGTAATGATTTATTAAAAATGGCTAAAGGTGAATATCTAGCTTATTTAGATTCTGATGATGTTGCTATAAATACTCGTTTGAAAAAACAAGTAAAGTTTTTAGAAAAACATACAGACATAGGTGTTGTTGGAGGAAGTTTTCAATGTTTTGGTGAAACCAATGTAATTGTAACACACCCAGAAAACATAACATTTTTTTCATTATTACAGCAATGTTGTATAGCAAACCCAACCGTATTAATTAGGAAATCTGTATTAACTAAAAATAATATTACCTATAACCAAGATTATAAAACATCAGAGGATTATGAGTTATTGTCTCGTGTAATTTTAGTAACAAAAATACAAAACATTCCGGATGTTTTAATAAAATACAGAGTTTTACAAAAAAGCTTATCACATAATAATCCCGACACAATAGCCAACGATAATAAAATCAAACAAAATATGTTAAATTTTTTAACAAAAGACGAACAATTACAATCAAATCTGATAGATATAATTCGAGGTAATAAAAAAGGCGTTTTGACCAATAAAAAAGGCGTTTTACCCGAATGGATTGGGAAAATAGTATGTTTGTTTATACCAATAAAAAAACATCGGCATTCTTTCAGAAAAAAGTTTGTAAAAGGATTTTAGAATGGCCGGAATTGTAAAAATTTGTGGGGGTTTGGCCAACCAAATGTTTCAATATGCATTTGGTGTCGCTGTCGGCGCACGCCGGTTTGATTTGTCGTGGTTCGACCATGTTAAAAACTGGGGAAAAGTAACCAATCGTGATTATGAACTGGGCGTATTTAATGTTCATGTGAAAGTTTACAACCAAAAAATCGGAAAATTATTGAAAAAGATTGGAATTAAAACCAAAGAAATACAAGAAAAACAATATTGTCATTATGATCCGTCTTTGTTACATCAACGCGGGCGGGTTATATTTGATGGATACTTTCAAAATGAAAAATATATGAATCCCGTCAGGAAACAACTGATTCATGATTTTACTTTACGTGATGATTTAGATTCCGAAAACATGGAAATGCTGAATAAAATTAAAAATTGTGAGTCCGTTTTTATTCATGTTCGCCATGGTGATTATATAAAATATCAAAATACTTTCCCAATATTGGATATGGATTATTATAATAGCGCGATGAAGGAAATAGAAAAACTTGTTAAAAATCCGCATTATTTTGTGTTTTCTGACGATATCAACTGGGGCAAGGAAAATATTAAAACAAATCATAATATAACATTTGTTGATTTGAATAATCCTGGCCATATCGATATGGAACTGATGAAAAACTGTAAGCATTGCATTATCGCAAATAGTAGTTTTTCTTGGATGTCGGCATATTTAAACCAGAATGCAAACAAAATTGTTATCGCCCCAAAGAAATGGATTATTATTGATGGTAAACATCAAGAAAACATAGGGTTAAGTGATAAATATATAAAAGTATAACTAACATGAAAATATTCAAAAAGAAGAAAAATAATATTGCTGATAATGTCGTATTTAAAATACGCGGAGAAATATATATTGATCCTACAGCAGAAATAAAAGAAGGGTGTGTTTTACAAAATGGGCCTAATGAAAAAATCACTATTGGGGAGAACACGCAATTAAATCCGTATGATGTTATATATGGTGGCAATATTTCGATTGGTCCTAACTGTTTAATAGCTCCTCATGTTGTTATAGTAACGGGTAATCATGATTATATTCAAACTGATAAACCAATGAGGTTCGCAGGCTGTATAAAAACAGACGATTTAATTATCGAAGAAGATGTATGGATAGCCGCTAATAGTACAATATGTCCTGGTGTAAAAAGAATAGGGAAAGGGGCAATAATTGGTGCCGGAAGTGTGATAACCAAACCCGTGCCAGATTATGCAGTTGTTGTTGGAGTGCCTGGTAAGATAATTAAATATAGAAAAAAATATTAAAAGGGTGATAAAAATTAAGAAAAATAGAATAAGATGGATCATATTTGCCAGATATGGATGAGTTATCAAATGCAGTTAAAGTAATAAAAAAGTTGATTGATGCTGGTAATAATATATAAAAGTATAACTAATGTTAAAAAGAAGATAAGTCATGAAAAAGAAAGTTGTTTATACATGTATAACTGGGGATTATGATGAACCAATAATTCATAAATTTGTAAATCCAGATTATGATTATGTTTGTTTTACGGATAATGATAAATTGGTTTTGCCAAAAAAGTCGCCATGGCAGATCAGACCCTTGGCATATGATAAGTCAGACAATATACGTAATGCTCGTTGGCATAAAAGTCACCCTCATATTTTATTCCCAGAATATGAAATCTCTTTATATGTAGACGCCAAGATAGATATGCTAACACCAAAGTTTTTTACCGAATTTGAAAACTCTGACCGTGGATTGATGACAATGACCCATCCAAAACGTAATTGTATTTTTCAAGAATGTGATGCAGTTTTAAAATATAATCTGGACACCATATCATCGGTCAATCATACCCGTAAATTTTTGGAATCTGAAAAAATGCCACGGGATTTTGGATTTGCCGAAACAGGATTAATGTTTCGTAGACATAATAAGCCTGAAATCATAGCATTAGATGAAGATTGGTGGAATATGGTAAAGAATTATTCTTATCGTGACCAACTTTCGTTTACTTATATTTTATGGAAAAATGGAATTTCACCAAAAGACGTATTGATCCCTAATGAACGTGCAAAACCGGTAAATTATAAATTTCATGGGCATATTAAAACAGACCCAAAAAGCAATTTTATTTTCAAAAAGATTATATTCCCACGGCGAAATCGCGTTCATGTGTATGTTTTGGGGATAAAAGTATTTTCATATAAAACAAAAAAGAAATCGATATAAAATTCTAGATAAAAGAGAGAGATACATGAAAAAATTTATAGCTAATTTTATTTCTTCTATGATTCCGATAGCAAAATGGCGTCGTAAGTTGCGCCATCGTATGATGGATAAACATATAATTTTGCCGGGCATAAATAAAAAAGAATTATATGAAAAAATTAAATTATTTAAAAGTTTCGGGATTAATGTTGGCGCTAAGCGCAAGCCTAGGATTATAGTTTCTTTAACTTCATTCCCTGATAGGATGTATGATATTCACTATTGTTTGTATTCTTTGCTTAATCAATCGTTAAAGCCTGATATTCTTGTTTTGTGGTTGGGTATTGAACAATTCCCAAATAAAGAAAAAGATTTGCCAAAATCGGTTTTGAAATTAGTAAAAAATGGACTTGCCATAAAATGGTGTAAAGATATAAAGTCATATAAAAAGTTAATTCCGGCTTTATCAGAATTTCCAAATGATATTATCGTTACCGCGGATGACGATATTTATTATCCAAATTATTGGTTAAAAACTTTATATGATGCATATATTAATAATAAAACAATGATTCATTGTATGCGTGCTCACAGGGTAAGTTTTGATAAGTTAGGAAATATCTTGCCTTATAATTCTTGGGAACACCAAATACAAAAAGTCCAGCCATCATTTAATAACTTTTTTACTGGTGTTGGTGGGGTTTTATATCCGCCACATAGTTTAAGCTCAGAAGTTATGAATGAAAAAGTATTTAAGACATTAGCTCCGAATGCAGATGATGTATGGTTTTGGGCTATGGCGATAAAAAACGGAACAAAAATAAATGTAGTTAATTCGGATTTTAAAAGTGTATGTATAAATCCTGAAAGAGAACTTGGCATAAGTGGTGAATTTACGCTGGGGCAGTTAAATGTGCAGGAAGGCGGAAATGACCCACAATTAGTCGCTGTAATAAAAGAATTTAATTTACTGCCTATAATATCGTTTAACTCTGGAGAATACTGGGAAGAAAGATATGCAAAAAATGGGAATAGTGGTGCGGGTTCATACGGACGCTTGGCATATTTCAAAGCTGATGTTTTAAATAAGTTTGTTCGTGATAATAAAATAAACTCTGTTATTGAATTTGGGGTCGGAGATGGCAACAATCTTTCATTGTTTAAGTTCAATAAGTATTTAGGAATTGATGTTTCGAAAACAATTTTGGTGTCCGTATCAAAAATGTTTTCCAGCGATAACACAAAATCTTTTATCCATACGGATGAATTTAATAATCAGCATGCCGATTTATCGTTATCATTAGATGTAATATATCATTTATTGGAAGATGAAGCGTTTAATAAATATATGAATAATTTATTTGCCGCAGCGGACAAATTTGTAATAATTTATGCATCTAATAAAGATGAACCCCTGGCTCAGCACGTAAGACATAGAAAATTTACAGATTGGGTAAATAAAAATAAGCCAGATTGGAAATTGCAAGAAATAATTGGGAATAAATATCCATTTGATCCAAAAGATCCCGATAACACATCATTTGCAGATTTTTATATATTTAAAAAATAGCTTTGCTAAAAAAAGCAAAGCTATTTTAATCGTAAATGTTATGCAGCCATACCATCAACACGCCAACTAAATGGTGCTGCTAAATAATTGCTATTAGAACTTGCCTGATAGGTTGTAAGAAATCTAACATAGGTTGTTGTTTTGGAATTTACTCGAACCCCAGGAACAGCAGTGTTTATAGCACCATCTTGTATAGCGGTTGTAACGACATAATTTGCGGCGCTCATCAAAACAGGTAATGTAATTTCTCGTGGAGTGCTGGTTCCTGTTCCAACAGCGTTTCCACCTTGCTCGACCCAGCCGGATTTCCATTTCCGCCACCAGCCGACAGAGTTGCTGCCACTTGAAGTTATATAATCCATATCTGCCAGCAATGCTTCAATATCTATATCTGGGGCGGCGCCAATTATTGTGTCGTCCGCGGCGGTTGCGCCAAAAATCTTTATGGTTTTGTCGGTTGGATTGAATACCAACTCACGGGGCATGCCTTCATATTCATCCCCGGAAGGGGCGGATTTAAGCAAAAGACGGCGTTTATTATTGGTTTCATTCACAATGTCTGCAACGTTAAAACCGGTAAGGCGACCGGTGATTTCGTGCATGATGTCGCGCTTTTCCAGCGGGGTCAGCACATCTTCGCCGACCAGGCGGAGTAGGGCGTTGACAACCAGCGCCTTGTCCGCAGGGGTAAGTTCATTCATTTGGATTCCTTAAAATTAATGCATTAAAAAAGCCGCCGAAAGGCGACTGGTTACGGGGATTATTATATCAAAAAACGGCTAAAAAGTCAAGATATGGCGATTTTCGCTTGCAAGGGGTTGAATTTAAGTTATAATTCGCGGCATTGGATGCGTAGCTCAGTTGGTAGAGCAACTGACTCTTAATCAGTGGGTCCAGGGTTCGAATCCCTGCGCGTCCACCAAAAATCAAACACCCCCACGGGGTGTTTTATTTTTGGATGAACAAGCGGAGGAGAACCCGTAAAAGGGTTCGACTATGAGTTAGCGAAAACGAGCATAGCGAAGTTTGAGTGTGAACGAATGCCGCACAGCCACAAAGTGGCGAGCATATCCCCGCGCTGCGCGTCCACCAAAAATCAAACACCCCCACGGGGTGTTTTATTTTTGTATAGACCAGTTTTCTGTTGTGGAATATTTTCCCACCCGATAAAATTCCTAGCGCTATGGAGAGAGTATGGCGGGACTTGTTAACAGTGATTATGCTGGGGTGTGTTCTTTTTCCCAGATTGGCGGTCGCCGAAATTTTTGATAATGGATATTCGGGTGACTATTATCATTTGTATGAAGATTCAATTGTTACCGCTGACGCTTTGGTCGAATATGACAAGTTGTTCATAGATAATGGATTATTGCTGCAAAACTATGGTGAAATTTCCAGCAGCATGGTTATTGAAAATGGAACTGAATTTAAATTTCAAAACAGTGGTATTTTTTCTGGGGAAATTACATTTGGTGACAATTCCTGGCTGGTTCAAGTAATACGAAACTTGGACGATATTAATAATCTTAATTTATCAAATTCCGGCAGTTGGAGTGTTTTAGTCCAGGATGGCGGGCAGATTTTATCTTTTTCAGATATACAAAGTTTTGCAAGCGGCGCGGATAAAATCGTTTTAGATGGTGCAACGTTGACGCTTGGCAGTGTCGAACCTGTTGTTTTTGCGCGCGCCCTAACTTCGCCGACCCCCATAGAAATCAAAGGGGAGGTTTGGATAGATTTGGGTGATACACAAATATCTGATGGGATGACCTTGATATCTGGTATTACCGGGGATGGTTCTGTGAACATTTTATCGCCAGATGTCGGTCGTCTTTATTATTTACATACTCACCAGGCCGGGGACAATTTGATTTTGGATGTTTCGCGCGAGACCGATTATGAAAAAATTATAGGCGATCGTAATGCCAGGGGTGCGTTTATAAATAAAATACGCATGGGCGGCGCAAACCAATCTTTATTAGGTGCGTTGGATTCCCAGATGACAATGGATGGTCTGTCAAATGTTATTAATAATTCGGCAGTATTAAATCCAATAAAATTGATGAATCCCGTATCGGCATTTTTCAGACAAAGCGTTTTACCAGATCCGGAAAATGTATTGCCCGATACAAACGTTTCGGCGGCGCCTGTTTATATTTTTGGCAACGGAATGAATTTATTGGCCGGACAAATAAATTTAGGTTTCCCAGTTATGGGTTTAAGGATTGGCGCGCGCATTGATGCAGGAAATTTTTCAGTTTCGGACAATCTTGATGACTTTGACGGAAATTTTATTGGCGGCGCATTAACCGCAAGCTGGAATACCGAATCGCTGTGGATGCATTCAACCGTGGGGTACAGCGAATCCATGTTTAACACGGGCGATATTTTTGCAGGCAGTGCAACGCCAGTTACAGACCCAACGGGGAAAATGTTATATTTTGCCGGAGATGCCGGAATGAATTTTTATAAAGGCGATTTTTACTTTTCCCCATTTGCTGGAATTGGTGCGAATCATAAAAAAATCCTGTTCCAATCTGAAAATAATTTCTATGCCGAAATGGGTGGTCGCGCAGGTATTAAAACCGAAGTCATGGGCGTGCGGTATGATTATGGAATTTTTGCGTCCGCCGGAACCGATTCGTTTTATTCTGTCGGCGCAAAGTTTGGGACATGGTCGGTAATGGACGCGGCGGGCGTGGATGTCGAGGCCGCAATAATGAATTATGATTTTGGCGCGGCCTATAAAATTTCCGCAAATATAAGGTTTAATTTTTAACCGGTTTCCCACGCAAAGAACATTTGTTTGCGGCCGTGATTTCAATGTTTTGAATTTTGTTATCACTTTCATTTCAATCATGATTTTCAACACTGGTTTCTTAAATTTCTATATTTAACGTGACTTCAATATCTGAGTGAATACCTCGCTCAGCTATTATAAAATTCTTTCGCATGTCTACTGATGTCCGCTCAGAATCTACAAAAGCCTTACATGTACGTG